>JAJZUC010000098.1 GCA_021847245.1 Deltaproteobacteria bacterium
CATGAACATGCTCAAGCTGGAGGAGAACGCCAAGTACCGCCAGACCATCAAGAACGTCCTGGAGTTCAACCCCGAGATCCTCAAGCGCTTCGTCAACTTCATGAACAACCCCGACGAGCGGACCGCCGTGGAGCAGTTCGGCAAGGAGAAGAAGTACTTCGGCGCCGCGGTGCTCCTGGTGACCATGCCGGGGCTTCCGATGTTCGGCCACGGTCAGGTGGAGGGGTTCCACGAGAAGTACGGGATGGAGTACAAGAAGGCCTACTGGGACGAACCGGTGGACGACCACCTGGTGGCGGAGCACGGGCGCCGGATCTTTCCCCTCGTACGGCGCCGCCGTCTCTTTTCGGGCTCCGAGAGCTTCGTCCTCTACGACTTCTTCGTGGAGGGGGTGGTGAACGAGAACGTCTTCGCCTATTCCAACCGGTTCGGGGCAGAGCGGGGGCTGGTTCTCTATCACAACTGCTACGCCACTACCTCCGGATGGATCCGGAGCTCCGCCGCCCGGGCCGTCACCATCGATTCGGGCGAGACGGTGCTTGTCCAGACCACGGTGGGGGAGGCCCTCGGCTTCAACTCCGACGGCAGGTACTACTACGTCTTCCGCGACTACGCCACGGGGCTCGAGTATATCCGCCACGGCCGGGAGCTTTGCGAAAAGGGTATGTACGTGGAGCTCGAAGCATACGAGTACCACGCCTTCCTCGACTTCCGGGAGATCCGCGACGACGACTACGGTACCTGGGGTGCCCTCTGCTTCGGCCTCGGGGGGAGGGGGGTGCCGAGCATCGACGACGAGGTGAAGCTCGTCCGCTTTGCCCCTCTGGTGGAGACGTTCCGGACGCTCTGCACCGAGCTGCAGAACCTCGTCACGCCCCTTCCTCCGTCCGCCGGGGCGGCGATCCCGGAGGGAAGGCTCCCCGGCGGCCTGGGCGGGGGGGTGCGGCGATTCGCGGAGCTGCTTGCCGAAACCGCCGGCGGTACGGCAGAGGCATCGGCCATTGCCGAGACCGTCAATATCCGACTCGAACGGGCGTGGGCCCTCGTCGCCGGAGCGGCAGCAGGGACCGAACCGCCTCCCTGGCACGAAGTCGTCGATACCCCGGCCGGCCGGCTGTTGCTCTTTATTACAGCGGTGCTGCGGGGAGCCGCCGAGGGGACTGCGGCGGGCAAGGAGCGGGAGGATGCGGCGGAGCGGCTCGGCACCTTCGGGCTCCTGCGGGCCCTGCTCGACGTGATCTCCGATGCGGGGGCCGTGATGGAGCTCCCCTGGTCTTCGGCCGAGGCGGCGGGCCTTGTGACGGTGCTCCTGCGGCACCGGCTGATCGACCCCGACGGGGAAGCGGTGCAGCTGCGCCAGCTCGTTACGGAGCGCGATGCGGCGCGGTTCCTGGGGGTTCATACGAGCGGCGGTTTCGAGTGGTTCGTCAAGGAGCGCTTCGAAGAGCTTGTCGCCTGGCTGGTGCCGGCAGATCTTCTGGAGTGCCCCGAGGCGGAGGCCGTCCGGCGGGAGGAGCTGCTGGCGGCCTCGATGGCGGACCTCCTGGCCCGGGCCGCCGGGGCGGGGTACCGGGTTGACCGGTTGCCGGCGGCTGCGGAGAGCGGCGAGGCCGGCGCCGCGGGGGAGCGGGAGTGAGATGGGGCCGGACTGAGGCGCAGTCGTGTTCTTCCTGAAGCGCCTGCGGCGCACCCGCCTCTCCCGGCAGGAGTTTCCTTCCCCATGGCGTGCCATCGTCGAGCGTAACGTCCCCTTCTACCGCCTGCTTCCGCCGCAGGACCGGGAGGAGCTTCTGCGCCATACGCTGATTCTCCTCGCGGAAAAGTACTTCGAGGGTGTCGGCGGCGTTACGGTAACCGACGAGATCCGGGTGACCGTGGCGGCCCTGGCTGCCATTCTTCTGCTCCATCGCCAGAGCGATTACTATCCCTTTCTCTCCTCGATTGTCATCTATCCTGACGAGTACGTGGGCGAGCGGCGCCACTGGGACGAGGCGGGGGTCGTTACCGAAGGGGCGGAGCTTCGGGTCGGGGAATCATGGGAACAGGGGACGGTGGTCCTGTCGTGGCGCGACGTCCTTCTGGACGCAAAGACCCCCGACGACGGCTTCAACGTGGTTTTTCACGAATTTGCCCACCAGCTCGATCACGAGGCGCGGATCACGGGGGACGACGGCTTTCTGCCGGCAGCTTCCGCGGCATCGCCGTGGCAGGAGATCTGGGAGCGGGAGTTTGAACGGCTGCGGAGGGATGACGAGGCGGGGAGGTGGACGTTTCTCGACCCCTACGGGGCCGAGAGTCCGGCCGAGTTCTTTGCGGTGGCGGTGGAGAGCTTCTTCGAGATGCCGGCCGGCCTGCAGGAGCACCATCCGGAGCTCTACGGCATGCTCCGGGAGTTCTTCCGGCAGGATCCGGCGGCGTGGGGAAAGGGGAGCTAGTTCTCCGTCACCTCCACCTCCACGTAGGGGGCGAGGTTCGCGTCGCTGGCACGCTTGAGGGTTACCTCGGTGCTGGAAAGCTTCCTGGTTGCGGCCTGGAAGGTGTAGCCGGAGAGCACGATCACCTGGGCGGGGGTCTTGATCCCGAAGATTTCCGTGGGCGCCGGCTCATCCGTCTCACTGCCGGTCACGATGACGGTGCGGTGGAGATCCTTGAGCCGCTCTTCGAAGTACCGTTCGACATCGACCAGGTTCCCCTTCACCGCGTAGAAGAGATCCTTTCTGTCGGGATCGTCCTCCCGCACGAGGCGGACCCGGGAGCCGGGATAACGGCCGGTCTTCGGGTCGGTGACGGCAGGCTCCCGGTCGGGGATTAGCCGCACCTTCCGCCACGACGTCCCAAAATCTTCCCGCAGCGGAATCGAGATCTCGTCCACCGAGACGGTGAGCGGCATGAGCGGCTCACCGCTCTGCGGATCCCGGGCGATCCCCTCCGAAACCTCGATGGTATCCGCTTCGCCGGCCACTTTCCGCGTCGCGGTAATGGCGGCATCCACCACGGTCCTCCCCCACGAAAAGTCGCCGTAGTACGCGGCGCCGAAAACGCTGATCCCCTTCGACAGGAGATTTTCGTTGAATTTTCGCACCGTCCGTCCGTTGAGTATCCGGTCCGACGTGATGGTAACGAGCTTGCGGGCGCTGCCCCCCGGTGTCACCTTTATCTCCCGATAGCCGAAGGGGGGAGTGAACAGTTCCGTCAGGTGCGCGTCCACCGGTGAGGGGACAGTTGCTTCCACCGGCAGATATCCCTTGTCCGGTCCGGCGGACGATGCCCGAACGGGGGTCGCGACGGCGAGCGTCATGAACCCGGCGAGAGATAGGGCGGCGAGCCTGGTGGCTCTGCGGTGCGGCTGGGTGGTCAACACGGGAAGGTCTCCTTTCGGTTCCAATGCCCGGAGGGGCAGACTTGGCAGTGGATTGGCATGTGTTAATTGTATACGGTTCGGCGTAAGTTGCCGGGGTTGTTGTATGTTAAGTCGATACATCGTCTTAGCTCTTGCCGAGGAGGGCGTTGGCGATGGTGATCCGTCGAGGTGCCTGTCCGTCGTCGGCAACCCCGTCGAGGAAGAGGCTGTTGACGGCTGCCAGGATTTCGTTGAGTCGGTCGAGGTCGATCACCGCGTCACCGGGGAGCGAGGGGACCCCCTGGAAATTCTGGGGGCAGAAATCGACGCGCCGTTCGCCGTCGGCCATCATGATGAGCGGCATGCCATGGGTTCGGCAGATGAGGGGGCGCGCCCCATAGAGAAGGCAGGCTCCGTCTTCGAGAAGGGGACAGGGTCCGTCTGGGGTGGTCTCGCCGGCCCGGCGCCGGATCCGGTCTGCCCCGGCGGCCGGCAGCTCCTCCAGAGCCTCCGCGAGGGCAGCCCCCTCGACCGGAAACAGAGAGAGATGGCGACAGCAGTCCGAGCACCCCTTGCGGCATGCGATCCGGTCGGGGAAACGCTCCCCGATCCGCTGGCACATCGCATCGACCCGTTCGATGAGTGCGCGGTAATTGTTCAGTTTTTCCGATTCCTCTCCAGCCACGGGGAGCAAAGATACCCTCTCGGTTGCCCCGTCGTCAAGGCATAATCTGGGGATACACTACACGGTTAAACGAAAAAAGCACCTACAAGATAACTTGTAAGTGCTTGATCTTTCTGGAGCCACCTGCCGGAGTCGGCTCCAAAAATGCTGTAACCCACCGTTGGAATTGGTTTTTTGCCTTGGTGTCTGGTGTCGTTTTCGGTCAAAATTTTACACGTCACTGTACCAAATACTGTACCTCTTTGCAAGCCCTAGACAGTAGATTCCTCCCGCCTTTTACTCGCCCTTCCATCGGTAATTATCGTGTTCTCCCCGGTCTCCTGCTTCCTCCTGACAGGGGATTTATAACATTAAAACATTCGGATAATCCCAAACTCTCCCGCACTCCTTCCCGGCCTTGGAAAGTACATATCGCGCTTCCCTCCTGGCTTTACAGCACCTTGAAAAAAGTTGTTCCCAAGGCGAGAGAGAAAGAAAACACGTTTTTGTGTATATAATATTAATTAGAGAGTCATCATTATCAATAGACGCCTCGACACCATTAATGGAGTATACGCGCTATGCAACTCGACAGCATAAAATTTGACTGGGTTTCGTTTACAATCCCCCGGAATCTGGACGAAACCACGCTTCCGGCCATCGTCCAAGAATTGTTCGGCCTGGACTTCTCGGAGTTTCGTCTAATCCAGAAGAAGCGGAACTACTACAAACACTCCTATCTCCTCTCCGGACCGAACGGGGACAAGCTGGTTGAAGTCTTCGCCGATCCAGACACGGAACATAATCGCAATACCACGCTATTCCAAGTCTCAGGCTATGCCCTGTCCGCCTATGCCGGGAATCCGCTGTCCATAGACGTGCCGGAATTGTTCGGCAAAGTCCTTGCCCTCGGGGGGAAACCCACCATACTACACATTGCCATGGACGACACCGCAGGGCGGTTGCCTTGGGATACGATGGTGTATATGTCCTCTCATGACGAGGACCGTTACCAAAAACACATTGTATGCAAGTCCCGCAGGCCACCCAACACCATGAACAACGGGACCATATATTTCGGCCTGAGATCAGACCGGAACTCAGTGTGCATCTACCGGAAGGACCGACAAGAGGGAACCAAGTTCCCTTGGATTCGTGTGGAGTATCGGACCAAGGACAGGGACACCGCGAAGGCCATAGCTGAGAAAGTAGCCGCAGGTGACAACCTTGGCCCCCTTGCCGCTGGTCTCATCCGCAGGCACTTGACTTTCAAGGAGGCGGGCCACAAGGTCAAATACAACCGGCCTGACTGCTCATGGTGGGTGGATTTCCTCGGCGGAGTGGAGAAGATGTTTATAAGCCGGGACATTGCCCCCAGACGGAAGCCGACGAAGGAGCGGAAGGCGCGGACCATGCCGTCAATCTACAAAGACTTGGATTCAACATTGAAGGACCCATCCGCGTTTAGTGACTTTATGGAGTACCTGGAAGCGCGGGGCATTTTGGATATAGCGCGGTTCGGTCATGAGACTGTAGAGGAGCCGGAGACCGTAGTGGAGCTACAGGAACCGCAGACCGTGGAGACCACCGCCCCGATGTATGGGGATATGTTACCCCCACCTACTACTTTCGATCCGGCAACATTCGCAATCGAGATTCAATTCTGACTCACAGAAATAGCCTAGTAATTATACCTATACACTAATTACTCACACACAAGTAAAAACAATGAGTTACCCAATGCCGCCCGAAGGGCGAGGGAGGTCACTTGTGACCGACCCACAAGGAGACAACATGCACCCCCAAGTTCAAGAATTATTCAACAAAGCCCAACAGTACGGCCTGTCCCGAATCATCTGTGCTGTCAAGGACACGTACCCCGAAGCCCTCCACCCTGCTTTTGACGCCACAATCGATGAAATCGCCGAAGAATGGCACGACGTCTCAATCAACGGCCTGAAAGATCAGCTTACCGACGCCGAAGACCCCGAAGCCCTCGAAACCTTCGACGCCATCAAATCCATAGCTCAGCAAGCGGCAAACCTGCTCCTCGAAGCACACCCCGCAATCAACCGGGACAAAGCTGTCAGAGACCTGACCGTCGTAACGTCTAGCATTGCCGCCCACTACGACACCGCCCTTAATGCCGTAGAGAACAGATACATAGCGGACCATCGGGAGCCTTAAACATGAGACGCCTTCACTACCACCTCACCACCGCAGACGGTCGTACCATCAACACGACCCCGGCAAACAGTAACCCAGTCCTATGTGACCGTAACACACCGCCACCTCAACCCGGCGCGGTCCTGGTTGATCCATCAGACGGCAAACGTTACCTACTCACGGGATCGTCAGCAGAGATTTCCAGAGGAATCACCCATTATTACAGCCTGACTCTGCTCGAACTCAAACACAGCATAAACATACAGCGGCTAGGATCGTCCCGTATCGACCCGGAGCCCACCTCCATTGCCTCGGACATCCCAGCCTATTTAGACGATTTTAGTCCAATTGATGACAACTCCCCAGACCGTAACCATACCGTGTTCCGCGTCGAACTCCGGACACCGCCCATTGCTGGCATCCGCAAAAACGACAGGATTGTCATGGACTCCCGGAATTACCGGGTAATCGACACGGAACCATTGCCCCACATAACCCGGATAATTGCTGTAGACGATTACCGCTAGCCGCTTCAGGGTTGCGCCTCATGCCCTCCCAGATTGCCTAGAATCCGCTTTCATCATCCGGCCCATGTCCTACCCATGGGCCTTTTTCGTATAAGCCGTCAGAAAGGAAAATCAGAGCCATGTTCATTCACGATTTCCAGCCGCGCCCCGTGCGCCTATCAATACCCGCAGCACTGGGTAACGGTTGCCCCTACTGCTCCTCAGAGAAATTCACACCTCCCGGCCCTTGCCGGAAATGTGGAACATCCGGCTATCGCGACGGACAGCCGCCACGATACCGATTGTGAAAACTCAAGGGGCGGGACTATGTGCCGGTGGAGGATGACAACCTCCTGGACTCCTCGGAAACCCGAGGCGCTTCAACTAAGATACGAAAGACTCTTGTTCCATTAACAATAACAAAGAAATATGGTTGATTGCCTGTATATCCACCCATTCTGTTTTTTGCATTCACGTCAACGCAAACCCGATAACCAAAATATGCCCCTGTTATGTCATACATATAACCTTTTGAGGGACCGCGCCATCTTGAGTAAACAGCGCTGTATGGATCAATTAATGTCTGTTCAAAATATGACTTTATAACTTCTTGGTATTCTCTTGGATAAGATCCATAATTGGCATTTTTAACTTCTTCTGGTGATGGTTTGTGAATTGCGGCACACCCAGTTAGAGAAATAAGCGCAACCCCTGCAAGTAATAGCTTTTTCATATTCCCTCCCCATCATTGCATTTAATAAACATAATCTTAACTAACAAAAGCTGCATCGCATGTCAACGCTGATGTTAAATCTGGTGGCAGGAAAGTCTTTAGCACGAAGAAGGGGGAGGCAACCCGCGCCTCCCCCTTCTTCTTCCCGATCCCCCATAGTCCCGGCCGGGGTAAAATTGATTCCGACCCCGATCCGCCCGAACCGTTGCGATCAGCCGCTAGGGGTAAAATCTGGATTATACATACTCATCTTCTTCGGCCTACCGCGCCTAGTTTTTTCGCAATCTCTCAATCAATTCATTTGAAAACCCATAATCCAGTTTCACAAGCATCTTGTGCTGAGTTTTGGGGGGATAGTCGGTTTCGTACACTACTGTCCGGTTAATAGTCGAATAAATTCAGTTGCTTACCAATAGGTGGTGGCGAATCTTGTTTCAATGCATCGCTAACAATTTGAAAAATCGGCTTTTTCTCGAATATAGTCACTTCGATAAT
>JAJZUC010000021.1 GCA_021847245.1 Deltaproteobacteria bacterium
GGGTTCATATTCACTACTGACGGGCAATCTCCTTCCTCATCGAGCAGCTTCAGAAGCTTGACGATTACCGTTCGCCGGTCGCCTTTAATGGTGCGGCGCTTTTCTATCATTTCGGAGAAAAACCGCTCGATCTCCCAGTGTTTGAAAGTCGGGCGGGGTAAAGGGACAGCAGCCTGTTCCGTTTCCGATTCTCGCCAGAGTTTTGCGATCTCCCGGAAGTCGACAACATTTCCGCCTAACGCCTCTTTGTTCCAGGTCCGGCTCACCTCGGCCAGGGTTTTTTTCTCGATCATTTCGTGGATGGGCTCCCCGATGAGCTCGCCGTCTCCAATCTGGCGGAAAAAGTTCCTGGCTGCATAGACCACGAGTCCGGTCCCGATAACGCTCGTTGCGAGGAACAACCCATTCATGGATTGTCCGTTTCATTCCTGGAACGGAAATCATTGAACGAGGAGATGACAGCCGGTGCTTCCGGGAAGATGATCTTGAGCTTGGGATTCGGGGCATCGAGCGTTGTTCCCTTGAACCTTCCCGAATAGGTAAGCATGTAGAACTCCCGGGGCTGGAGACCCAGAATATCCTGTACCTTGAGAATGTCCTGTTCCACCTCCCGGGTCGTTACCTGGTTCGACCCGAAGATCCCGGTCAGGACGTTTCGCACCCCGAAGTGTTTGACGACGTATTCGCTTGTCTCCGCGTCGGAGCAGCGCATGAAAATCTTCGTATTGGTGTTGTCGAGAATGCTCTTGCCGAACTCCTCGCCCACGACCGCATAGACCTGGTTCACCGACTGGGCGAAGGCCGTCACCATCACGTCAGCGGAACCTGCCTTCGCGAAAAGGTCCTCAACGCCCTGGTAAAAAAGGCTTTGGGCTTCGTCAATGTAGACCGAGAGAGGGGGATCAACCTTCTGCTTGTTCGAAAGATAGACCCGGCCGATGAAGGACTGGATCATCGAGAGGAGGACCTTGCCCAGGGTGGCCGCGGCCTCGCGGGTGATCATCGTCCCGGTGTGGACTACGAGGATCACACGCTTCCCTTCCTCCAGGCGCTTGATGAAGCGGTTGGAGTCGGCCTGGCCGATAATCTTGCCGATGTTGCCGGATGAGAGTTCCATCAAGGCCGTCCTGAGCGTCGAGGAAACCTTGGCATAATACTCCATGGGGGACTTGAGG
The DNA here is from genome assembly GCA_021847245.1 of Deltaproteobacteria bacterium. Lineage (GTDB taxonomy): Bacteria > Desulfobacterota > Desulfuromonadia > Geobacterales > Geobacteraceae > Geobacter. Next base: position 1,176 of record JAJZUC010000021.1, read on the forward strand.
ATATCCTCCAGCATTCCGGCCGTCAGGTCCGCCTCATGGGTGCCGATCCGCCGCAGGGCGTTCATCGTCTCCTCCAGGGCGTCCCGGCGGATACTTTGCCGTATGGTGTCGATGTTCATGACCGGCAGGCGTCCTTCCTCCGTGGCCAAAAGGATGTTGGCGGTAATGACGGCGGTGGTGATCTCCTTTGCTATGTTGCGGTAGAACGGCTCCTTTCCGCCCTGGATGCCGGAGATGATGTGGCCGACCAGCTCGTCGATCATGAAATAGAAGGCCATCGGGTCAACCACGGACGAGTACTCCGGAAAGATGGGGGTCACGAGCATCAGTTCGTCGAGACGCCCCGCGCTGCGCGCCACGTCGAAGATCTTCGTGAAAATCTGCTGGTCACCCTTGGGGTCGAAATAGACGACCGAATATCCCTTGTTGATGTCATGTTCGATTAGGTTCTCGCAGAGTCTCGTTTTGCCGACACCGGTCGTGCCGAACACGAACATGTGCCGTTTCCGGTAGGAGTCAGGGATGGACAGGGGGACGATCTTTGTCGGGTGCTCCATGTTGACCCCGGTTCCGATATGGGTCAGTGGTTCATCTTGTGGACGCTTGCGAAATGAAAACATTCAGGTGTTCTCCCAGTTCCTTTCCGACATAGTTGATCGCCTCCTTGGGGAGGCGGGTAGGGGTTACGATGTCGCTGAAGCCTCCGGCGATCCGGCGACGGCATACGATGCCAGCTACCGATGTCCGCTCCGTTAACAACAGCGCGGGAAGCTCTTTCGTGATCCGGCTGAGGCGAATGCGGACATGGGCCGACCTGCCGTTGGCGACGATCGGAAGAACGCTCGATATGAAGAACTCCCGTATATCGCCGATACGGTAGCGGTCTCTTTCATGGAGAGGCTGGTAGCGCACCGGACATTCGCCGGCAAGGATCAGGTGACTGAAAACGTCGGAGATCTCCAGGGCAACGAACAGCGTGCCGTCTTCGGCGATCCGGGAAATTTCTCCGGCGACGTTTTTCCCACGCAGTTCCTTCAACTCCTCAGCTTCGCGCATGACTTGCCGCTTTTGCAGTTCCAGTTCGACATGGTGGATGATGAAACGACGCAGCTTGCGTTTGATAGCCGCCGGGGAGAGCTCAATCGGCTCCCCCTCGTCAGGGAAGACGGTTATCTCCAGTCTGTCTTCGATCCTGACGGCGAGGTTCATTCGCAAGGCAACAGTCAATGCTCGGGTAATTGCGAACTTGATGACCTCCATCGCTTCGGCTTCCCGAAGCCCGTATTTTGTCAGGAGGTCAGCGGGGAGCATGGCCGAAAACCGCTTCCCAAGGCGAGTTTTCCATGGAACCGGCGGCAATTGCCACCTGCCTTTGTTCCTGCCGGGGCTGCTGGGACGTTACCTGCTCTCGGTTCATCAGCCGGGCGATCCTGGAAGCGTATTTGTTCCGTTTCGACGGGGTGCGCGAGTTGTAGCAGCCGACCGCGGCCCACGTGTAGCCATAGTCCTGGACGCACTGGGCAAGCACCCAGGCCCCGACCTTGACATTTGTGCAAGGATCGGCGAGCGCTTCCCAGGGGATGCCCATCTTCCGCAGAGTCGGCGCCCATGAAGAGTTGATCTGCATGAGACCGAAGTCGTAGCTCCCATTGGTGTTGTAATTAATGGCAGCAGGATTGAAGTTGCTCTCACCTTTGGAGATGGTCCAGAGGAGCCTGGGGGCGATGCCGTACATGGCTCCAGCCTCCTCGTAGCAGAAGGCGTTTGCCGAGCCATCGGTACTGGCAATTATCCCCAGTAGCACCGCCAGGATGAATCCACGCATAATCCCCCCATGTATATAATCACGAGGGGGGGAAGGTGTTTTTGCCTCTTTTTGCGGAAAATGCGGGAAATTGAAAAATGATTTGGAGAAGCCCATGCGGTTGCTGGAGGTTCGGACGGACCTCTTTTCCCAGCACGAGCAACTGCCGCTCTTCTAGGATGGGCGCGAATAGGATCTCAAGTTCAACACGATGGAGAAGTGAATGATCGATATGAGGACTGCTACAATCAGGGAGGTTACTTAAGGGGAAAATGGTACGATGTTTTACGAGCCCGGCCTTTCGCTGTTCCCTGAACCATGCTGAGAGATAATGATGGATGTCTGTTCTGCGTGATGCATGATGTTCAATACTTTTTCCTGCATATTTACGAGATAATGCCTGCAATTTACAGGATTTATTGTAAAATTGGCAAACAGCGGTGATTTGTCAATTGTGTGGCGGAGTCGAATTGGATGCATTGGTTTCGAGGGCAGCCTCTTGAAATCCACGACGGCATGAAGAGAGGAGTATTGACCATGATGAATGAGGGAATGATGCACGGAATGCACGGAGGGATGATGTGGATGATGCTCTGCCTTTTCTTCGGAATCATTCTGCTTGCAGGCATAGTATTGCTGATCGTATGGGCGATTAAATCAGCGGGGAAAGGACGTGGTCAGGCAGGAGAGGCGGCGCTTGACATATTGAAGAAGCGATATGCCAGCGGGGAAATCACACGAGAAGAATATGAGAGAATGAAGCACGATATTTCTCAGCCGGGAGAGCGGCCATGAAAAATCCCGGATTGCTCGCACTCGCCATTGTTTTCATCATGACCGGGGTCTTGGGGCTTACTGTCTTTACGTGGTTTGCCGGTAAACGGATGACGGAAGACAGGACGGTTCCGATGATGGATATGATGATGGGTAAAGGGGTGATGAACAAAGGACAAATGAAGGAAAGGATGAAAAGCATGATGCCCGGCATGCTGCCTCCTGGCGTTAAACCCGAGAACCTGCCCGAATCTGATAGCCGGGTCGCCAAACTGTTAACCCGTTATTGTGCTCAGTGTCATGATCTCCCCAGCCCGTTCATGCACAGCGGCGAGGAATGGCCGGCTATCGCGGGTCGAATGTTCTTCCGGATGTCGATGATGTCGGGCATGCAGGGGATGAGCATGATGGACATCGAAAATCCATCCGCGAAGGAGAGGGACGCGATTGTCGGCTACCTGAAAAAGCACGCGATGAAATCGATATCTACCAGTGAACTCCCCGCCCCGGGCTCTGAAGGTGCGGTCCTGTTTAGTGAAAGATGCTCCCAATGCCACTCCCTGCCGAATCCGAAACTCCATACCGCTGAAGAATGGCCCGGAGTCGTGGAAAGAATGCAGGCCAACATGAGAACCATGGGGAGAACGGTAATCACGGAGAATGAGAAGAAAACAGTCACAGGCTTCCTGTTAAACCAGGCCCGAAAATAGGTTGCGGCCAGAGAAATAGAGCCGGCTACCATATCAGCGATGCCGCGATTACTGTAAAAAAGTATTGAGACCTTTCATTTATACCCCGCAGAGGCGATGTTTATGCCATCCTGGCACTGATCTCGAACTCCGGCGGGTCCATGATCGCCTTTTTGACCGAGCAGAGCTCCGCGGCCTTGACAATGGCGTTTTGGTATTTTTCCGGGAAACCGGGAGGGAGATCTATCTCGATGACTACCTTGGCGAGCCTGCTCTTCCCGTCTGCGGTGACAAACTCCGCCCGCTGGTTAAGTGCCAACCCTTCGGTGGGAATTTGTCGCTGCTGGCAGAAGCTGAGGACGTAAATGCCGGCGCAGGTGCCGAGAGAGGCGAGAAAATAGTCAAAAGGCGTTGGTGCCGAACCTTCTCCTCCAGCCCCGACAGGTTGATCGGTTTGAATTATCTGACCGTTGATTTCGGCGTTGATTCTTTTCCCACCGGGAAAGGTGATCTTCGTTTCCATGGGTTTTCCTCCGCATGCGTTGTTTTGCAATAACGCTCAACTTGCAAATCTAAGCAGCTCCAATTCTGCGCTCACGGAACAGATAACTACTGGATGCGACAAAAGTGAGTCCCAATAGAATCGCAGATTTTCCGTAAGGGGAAACTCCCGCCGATGTGGAAGCAAGGCCCCACGATTGCGCCAGCGCACCTCCTAAAAACATACCAACCACTACCAGACCAGCATCAGCATCACCTTCACCGGCCTTGATAAGTTGCCGGAACGGACAGCCGCCTATAATCACAGAAATCCATCCCACCAGTCCCATGCCGAGAAAACTCCAGAGGTAATCAAGGTGCGCTCCAGGTTGCCCATACAGGCCAGGATGGAATCTGTTCGTTACTATACCGAACACAAATGCTGATCCCAGAAAAGAGAGCAGGCCCCAGACGGCAGAAATTCTGAAACCCATCAGCAGAGTGTCACGGATGCTGCCGGTGATGCAAAAGCGGCTGCGTTGCGCCAGAGCGCCGAGTGCGACGCCTGCCGTTAGTGCGAGGACCCACGGTGCGTGTTGTGCAGCGCTACCCTTTGAAGAAAACAATAGAAAACCTGGGCGGACCATGAAAATAATCAGGAGCAGTATGAATAAGGCAGGGATCAGGTGCCCACTGTTACTCATTCCTGCTTTTGGCGTTGCCAATTCAACCCCTTTTGCAAGTCCCTTCAAGCCGACCCAGACACCGGACAAAAGACCAATGACACCGGCTACTGCGGTAAGGTCACCGGCGGTGAGCCGTAGGAAGAGTTTGATTGGGCAGCCTATGAAGACTGCACAGCCAAAGATTATGAACATTCCCATAAATAGCCGCGACAGTGGCGAGCTTCCACCCCGTGAACTGAACTCCCTGAATAACAGAGCACTGGTTGTCGAACCGAGAACAAAGCCGATTAGCTCGGGACGCAAATACTGCATGTTCGGATTGTCATGGAGACCAAGGGCACCGGCGCTGTTTTCGATAAAGCAGGATACGCAAATGCCGGAGTTTTCCGGATTTCCCCACGCTGCCAGCAAGACTCCAAGTCCGCCTAAGATGGCACCTGCCACTACCACGATCCACAACTCCTTACTGCGCATCATTTATTCACATCCTCCGGCCAGTCGACTTTTAAGGTAATTGTTTTTCTGAAGAAGTATGGAAAGGCTGCTATTTCCCGGATTAGCCGCAGATCGTGCCGCAATACTTTTCGATTCTTCATTCACAAGACGCTGAATGTCCGCCCTTCGGGACAACGGACTCTTGTCATCCACATAATCTCCATTCAACTTGACTCCATCGACAAATGCAGATACAGCCTCATCTGCTGCTCCCATTTCCCAAAGGATCAGACCTTGAAGGATATGACCATGGGCCTCTCCTGGGTATAATCGATTGATTTCATCAAGCTTGAGTAGTGCTTCCTGTTTGTGTCCGTCTTTACGCAGAGTTTCAACTGGTCCGTAAAGTTTGTTTATCAGCTCAATACGGGCTCGATAGTTCATCTCGCGTTCCAGCGCCTTATTCAGATCCTTGGAACCGTCATGCCCAGCGCTGGCCGGGGTATTTGCTCTTATGACGGCAGCAAGGGCAATGATTGCCGCGAGAGAAACAAAGATGAGAAACCTGTCAAATCTGTCATGCGCCATGGGCTGCAGCCTCAACTAAATATTAGAGTCTCAACGTGCTTTGGAGAGGCTGGAATTACCCGACCTCTCCAAAGTGCTACATTACATCTCAGCAGGGGTGGACGTTTGCGCTACCAACTAACTTTGGGGGTACGTATCTTCTTTTCACAGGTCATCACCTCCTTTCAATTTCCGTTCATACCAGAAAGTTGAGGCTTTTTTGCCTGATTCTGTCCGTATGAACGGTCTTCAATCAGGATTCTATTGGCAATACCCTCATAATCAGGAACTATATCCACTTCTGGCCAGTCGATTGCAGGGTTGAAGGTTCTATGCTCTTTCGGGTTGTTGACCGTTTTTGAAGGTCTGAAAACAATATGCTCGGAGCGGCGCAGCGCGTCCCATCGCTGATTTCCCTTCAATGTTCCACCAGTTTTGACCTGTTCCGGTGTTGCCGGAGAGCCTGTGGCACTATTGACGAACTGCGTTCCGTTCCACTCCAGATAACTGTTCTCTCCTGAAAACACCATTAGTGATGGGCTCAAGGCTGGCCAGGAAGGGTAGATTGTGTCAACATCGCGGCGGACATATGTGGTATCAACCGGCTCAGTGGCAGTTAGGTTTGCCCACTCTTGCCATGATCCGTCATACATCCTGACGTTATCAAAGCCGACAACCTCATGCAGAGCGTAGAAATAGAATGAACCCAGTGAACCGGCGTTGCAGTAAATGATAATCGGCTTTGTCCCATCGATACCCGCCTTGGCAAAGACGGCCCGCAGTGCTTCACGACTTTTGAAACGATTGTCCTTATCGGCGATAGCAGGGACGGTGAGATTGTAGGAGTCTGATTTAATCAGCCGTGCGCCTTTGATTATTCCCTCAAAATCGCCACTGCGGCCACCTATCGGAATTGGGAATGGCGCATTGCCGGAAGCGGTTGTAACGGAATGAATCGCTACAAACGCGTTAGAAAGCGAAATTGGAGGATCACCAGCCGGATTAAAAATTATCCGCCCAGTTTTGCCGTCATTGGCTTCTTTGGCAAACAGCATCTGACTGAGATTGAATTGTTTCTTGTCAGCAATCCGGGTAAAGAGTTTGTCCTGTGGATTGTAGATGAATCCTTCGACCTGGTAGATATCCGGAATACCATCCGGCCTTTGAGCTCCAGCGGCGTTGAGCTGATCTTTCAAATAGAAAGCTGCTGGAGGCTGACGCACATCCAGTAGATACACTGAGCCATTACTAGTTCTGCCGCTATCAACCAGGTCAATCATCTCCTGCAGACTGACACGTGCCTCAAAATGGCGAGCGGAGAGATTCGCGACAGATATCTTTGACGGTGTGACCAGAGGTTGGTCCGTGCCATGTTTAAGTGAATATTCAGCCATGGCGTATGCCTTGTTGCCGCCATTCAGCAGTTTTATTTTGTCCGCCGTAAAGCCCCAGTAGTAGAAGGTCCACCAGAGACGGGGAGGACACGCCATCCACGGTGTCTGTTGAGAACTGGTGATTACAATGACATCGTCAGGCGTTATTCCATGTCCCTGAAGTAGTTCGTCAATGGCAGCTCCTGTGCCGACTTCATGGTCAGCCATTATTGGCCCATCGTTCCGTTCCATCGTTTCCAGGTCATCATGGGAGATATTCAACAGTGCTCCGGGAATATGCCCCAATTGACCTGACTGCGCCTGCTTATCAAGCATTTTGTAGGCAGGTGAATCTTCACCGTATTTCTTGCCAAGCTGTTTCTTCAGTTTCTCCAAATCTCCTGCAAACCAGCTTTCACGGCTTTCTTTACCAGGCACAACATCAATGATCACTACCCGCTCACCTTTTTCAGTACGGTAACCGTTATCGATCCATTTTTTAAGCTGTACCGGTTCAATCAGCGAGCTGACTGTCGCGGCATGAACAGGCAGTGCGTTGGAGGTAACGAAAAATGTGAGAACAAGGATTAAGAAAATATTTCTTTTGACTACAGTCCGCATATCAAGACTCCGTTATTCGTTATTATTGTTCTCCATCAGCCACTCAAATGCAGGCACTGAACTTGCCATGGCGGTTGCCGACTTGGCAAATTTGGCAATGGCAAACGCTTCAATAATCTCTTCTGTGGTTGCGCCAGCCTTTTTTGCTTGTTTTGCATTGTTCAGAATACAGGTCGGTGAATCAAGTGCAATGCCTGTCGAAAGGGCAATCAGCGCCTTGTACTTGGGAGGGATTGATGTGCCGCTCATTGCTGCCTGTCGCTGCCCAACAAACTGCATCACCTGCCCCTCATCCAATTGCCCCAGCAGTTCCAGCGGTCTCGGTACTTCTCCATTCTCTTTTTTGATGTTTTCCATCAGTTCTTTGAAATCCATGAACTATTCTCCTTTTTGTTTTATTGCTGCTAAATTTCTGCAATTTGTTCATTCTTTTTTTCTACAGTCGAACTCCAGCGAAACAGCCTCTGCACCCACATGGTCAGATCCTCAAATATCGTATAGAAGATCGGTACATAGAGCAGCGTCAGAAAGGTGGAGAGCATCAAACCACCGATGGCAACAACAGCCAGAGGAGAGAGCCGTTCCAGACCGATTGCCCGCTCCAAAGCGATGGGCACCATGCCGACCGCAGTACCGAAGGCGGTCATGATAATCGGGCGGGTCCGCACACGCACGCTGTCTGTAAGGGCCTGCAGAGTTGTCGCTCCTTGTTCCTTGGCAACCTCAATGAAGTCGATCAGCAGGATAGAGTTCTTCACCACGATCCCGGCCAGGAGGATCACCCCCATGAAAGCAGCAGTTGACTGTTGCCGGCCAGCCAGAAGCAGTGACCAGACCGCGCCGATCAAGGCCAGGGGGATGGCGGACATGATGGTCAGGGGATGGATGAAGGATTTGAATGCAGGGATCAGAGAAAAGTAGAGCAGAACCATGCCGATTCCGAGCGCCATGGTCAACTGCGCGAAGTTGGCCTTGCCCTGCTTGGCATCCCCCTCCTGGGAGAGCTTGTAGCCTGGCGGCAGCTTGATACCCTTCAGAGACGCCATGACATTATCCATGACGTGCGATAGTGCAGCACTCCCTTTATAGCCGTAGATGTCGATGCTGCTTTGCAGATCCTGACGGGTCAGAAAGGCCGGAACATAGCTTTGGCTCATGACCCCCAGTGATGCTAATGGTATTGGTCCCATGGGTGTGCTGACCTTGATACCGGCCAGTTTATCGGGTCGGTCCCGGTAGGCTTCCGCCAGTTGGATTCGCACCGGGAAACCATCTTCATTGGCCACACGGAAGGTAGAGGCGATGCCGCCGGAAAGGGCTGCCTGCGCCTGGGCTGCCACATCGCGGGGTGAGATGCCAAAGGTGGCGCAACGCTCCTTATCCGCTTTGAATAGCACCTCTTTCTTGTCGAGGTCCCAGGCCATGGAGACCGACTCCAAGCCCCCGGTCTTTTGCAGCCGATCCTGAACCTCGTGCCCGATCTGCGCCAGCACCTTGGGATCAGGCCCGGTTACCATCACATCCACCGGGGCCTTGATGCTGGACATGGCGGTTGCGCCGAACTCGAAAATATCGGCGGACTTGAGACCGGGGATAGTTCTGAAATCAGCCCGCAGGTTGCTTTCTATCTGCCAGATGGACTGTTTGCGGTGGAAACGGTCCACCAGGTTGATAGTGATGTTGCCTACCTGCGGGTTCTTGCCGCTGCCGAAGGAAACGACCGCCGGTTCCGATCCGACAACGGAACTGACAGCCACCAAGCCTTCCTGCTTCTTGATTGCCTCTTCCATGCGGGTCAGGATAGCGTTCGTCTGGGCCAGTGAGGAATTGGCGTCGGCCTCGAAGTTGATCTTGATGATGCCGGTATCCATGGGGGGCTGGACACTCTGCCCCACCAGCGGCTTGGCGAATTTCATAGTCAGCACCAGCACGATAAAAGCAATTGCCACGAACCAGAAGCGGTGTTTGAGTGCTGTCCCCAACATTCCGCCAAAAAGGTCGCGGATGCCGTTGACAAAACGGTCGCTCCCCTTTTTGATAAAGCGCTCGAAACGGTTTTCAGTGGCGCCCTTTTTCAGGATGAAGGGCGCCAGGATCGGGATGATGGTAACCGAGACGATATAGGAGGCTACCAGGGCGATGGTCAGCGAAAGCGCCATGGGGCGCAGCACGGTCTGGACATAGCCGCCGATAAAGACAATCGGGATGATGACCACAATAGTGGCGTAGGTGCCGGAGAAGATCGCCAGCATGACCTCCTCCACCCCACCCGCCACCAGTTCGGTCAGGTCACGCTTGGATTCGTGGTAGTGCCGTTCGATGTTTTCGATCACCACAATGGCGTCGTCCAGAAGCATCCCCACCGCCAGGATCACGCCGGTCAGCGTTACCATATGGAACTCGAAGCCGAACAGCCACATGAAGGCAAAGGTGATCAGATAGGTAAAGGGTATGGCGATGGCGCAGAGCAGCATGGTGCGGATGTTGGCCAGAAAGAGAAATAACACGATAACCGTTATGATGACCGCGTCCCTAAGCGCCTCCAGCATGTTGTCCACACTGCGCTCGATCAGATCCTTTTGGGTGTAGCTGACCTCGAAGTTGATGAACGGAAAGCGTGCCGACAGCTTGGGAACGATCTCGTCGGCGGCCTGGATGGTATCTAGGGCATGGCCGTTCTGCCCTCGCAGGATGTTGATGCCGATGGCCTCCTTACCGTTGCCGTGGTAGGCCGATTGCGGTTCCTGCACCCCGGACTCCACCTTGGCTACATCTTTCAGGTGGACGATGCCAGTGTCACGGCGGGCAATCACCAGATCAGACAGTTCTCCCACTTTTTTGACTGAACCTTCGGTCTTGAACAGGTACTGTCCGCCACGATTGATGATCATACCCTGGGGTATGTTCTGATTCTGCGCCGTTACCGACGCCATGATATCCGGCAGCCCGACACCGAAGCGGTTCAGCCGGTCCTGATCCACGGTTACCAGAACTTCCGGTTGATAGCCGCCAAACACCTCGGCATTGGCGATCTCCGGATTGCGCAACAACTCTTCTTTTATCTGGTTATCAGCGAACTCGCGCAACTTTCTCAGGTCAACCGGCGAGCCGGGCTTGGTGGAGAGCGCCAGGGTCATCACCGGCTGGGTGGCCTGACTGATCTTGAATATCTGCGGTGGACGTACCCCCTGGGGAAGCCGGGCCGAGATCTTGCTTAAAGCATTGGCAACGTCAGTTGCAGCTGCATCCAGACTCTTTGCATATTCGAACTCGGCGGTGACCACCGAAGCCTCATCCTTTGAGGTGGAGGTTACCTTGCGCACCATGTCGATGGTGGAGACCTCCTTTTCAATGAGGCGGGTGATGTCGCTTTCCATATCACCGGCGGCAGCGCCGGGCATGACGGTGATGACGCTGATCTGCGGGCGGTCGACATCGGGGAAGAGGTTGAAGGGCATCTTCGTGTAGCCCATGACGCCGATCACCGAGAGCAGGAGTACCAGCGAGAGTACCAGATGAGGCCGTCTGATGTAGCGCTCGACGAACCTCATGGCTTGCCTCCCGTCGGGATGACAGCGGTCTTTTCCGAGGCCGGAGCTGATAAGGCGCCGGCACCGGGGGTAGCCGCAGGTTTGGCCGATTCAGCAGCTGTCACCCGGCACCCGTCTGTCAGGGTCAGGAGCTTGTTCTCTTGAGCCACGGCGATCTGCTCGCCGGGCGCCAAGTCGCAATTGATTGCCGCCTTGCCGTTTCCCAAGCCTACCAGCTTCACCGGTTTGACCCGAGCCACTCCGTCCTTGACCAAGTAGACAAAGGAACCCTGATTGCCCTTGACTACCGCCTGATCGGGAACTATCAGCCCCTCGATTTCTTTTGTCACAACGTCGAAGCCGACCGTGGCGGAAGAGGGGAGGCCGAATGGAGCCGACGGCGTCAACACCTCCACCGTGGCCAGCATGTTCTTGCCGAGGGCCGGATAGACCCGGTTCACCCTGGCGGACAGAGACTGGCTGCCGTTGGTGAGTTTGACCTGCGTACCGGGTCGGATACCCGCCAGTTCCTCCTGCGGCACCTGGGCCAGCACCTTGTAGGGTGAGGTCTTCTCGATGGTCAGAATCGGCTTGCCCGGCGCTGCCAAGTCCCCTGGTTCCGCCCATCGTTTGGAGACCACGCCGCTGAAGGGGGCGATGATACGGGCGTAACCGGCCTGGGTCCTGGCGACGGAGGTATTCATGGCCAGTCCCTTCAGGCTCTCCTCATAGGCGTCCACCGTTGCCTTGGTGCCGTCAAGTGCGGCGAGGGAGCGCTCCAGCGCCTCTTTCGATATGGCACCGGCCTTGAAGAGCGCCTCGTCTCTCCCATAGACCGACTTCTGGGTGGCATAGGCGCTCTGGGCACCGGCCAGTCGCTGGCGGGTTGCCAGCACCTCGGCGTTCACCGCTACAGTTCGGTCCACCAGCTCACGGTCGTCGATGGTTGCCAAGAGATCTCCCTGGTGGACCTGATCTCCCTCCCGTTTGGTAATGGAAAGAATATTGCCGGAGATGCGGGCCGACAGATCGCTTCTCGTGAACGGTTCGATGCTGGCGAGGTAATGGGCAGTAACCTCCAAAGCTCCCTGGCTGACCGGCACAACCTGGACTGTCGGTGTGGGAGCCTGGGGTTTGGGAAGGCTGGCGATTTTCCGCTGCTTGCTTTTAATGACCACAACGCCGCCAGCGACCAAGGCGAGTGTGACTAGGATGACGACAAATTTTAACTTCATTGCAGGTACTCCTCTAGCGTTCCGCTCGCCCGTCGATAGGCGACCACGGCTGCGTTGTAGTCATAGAGAGACTGAGTGTGATTGGCGACGGCGTTTATCTCTGCAGACTGGGCCAGGAGCAGGTCCACCATAGCCCCGGCTCCGCTGTTGTACTTTTCCCGCTCGATGCGGAACGACTCCCGGGCCTGGGCCAGGACCGCCTCTGCCGCCTCAATACGCTTTTTGCTCTCCCGAAGCGCAGTCAGGGCGGTCCGGATGTCGAGCCGGACTTGATTCTCCACAGCGGAGAGCTTGGCCTGGCTGCGCTCTTTCTGGATGCGCTCCCGCGACAGATCGGCGAAGAGGGGCTTCTCGAAGATGGGGAGCGAGAGGCTGATTCCGGTGAACCAGTTGGCCTCCTTGTACCAGGGGTTGAAACCGTACTGGTCCAGGTAGCCGGCCACGGCGCTCACGGTGGGGAGAAACCTCCCCTGGGCGACCTTCCTGCTGAACTCAGCTTCCTTGACCCCTGCTACGGCGCTCAGATATTCGGGACGTCGTTTCTTGGCCGATTCCTGGGCCCCGGCAAAGTCGTCCTCCAGTGGCGGCACGGCCAGGGGGTCGGTGAGAGTGGGGAGGACGTCTCCGGTGGGAGGTTCCCCCATCAGGTACTGGAGGGTCGCCGCCAGTGTGGCGAGAGACTCATCCAGAGAGAGCAGCCGTTGTTGCTCGTTCGCCAACTGAACCTCCACCTTGAGAAGATCCACCCGGGCGATCCTGCCCAGCTCGAAGGCCAGCCGGGAGTTTTTCACCTGCTCCTCAAGAGCGATTACCGAGCTTTGTGACGCCTCTCGCAGCTTCCGGAACTGGAGCAGTTTGTTGTAGGTGTTAACCGTATTGGCGATGAGCTCATTGCGTGTGAGGGACAGACTCTGCTCCTGAAGCTGCTTTCTCACCTCTGCGAGCGCCACGCCGTTCATCACCTGCCCACCCTGGTAGACCGGGATGCTCATCTGGATGGCGTAGTAGGCGAAGCTGTCGCTGAAGTGGGGGCCGATCTTGGCGCTCTGGGCCGGGACAAAGGGGAGCGGGTCCTGGCGCTGGGTCAGGTTGGCATCCAGGGAGAAGCGGGGGTAGTGCTTTCCGAACGCACTGACAACGCTCTGTTCGCTCGACGCCACCCCGAGACGCCCTTCGGTCAGGAGCGGATTGCTGGCAACCGTCCTGCCAAGGGCATCCTTCAGGGAGAGTGACTCGGCCCGCGCAGAGGTGACCGCCGTGCAGATGGTAAACGCGATGATGAGGCATCGGGATGGTGTCATGGGTAAACCGCCTTATTGCATTATGGATATAAGCTCATACAAAAAGTCCGAAATAAGGCAGGTGTCGGTGTGTTTATTGCCCGAATAACCTGCCTCTTGTTCCGATGTTGGAGTGGAACTTCAGAACCCCTGCCAGATGAACCAACCGCCCACCAGTACTACAACAGCTCCGCTGAATCGTTTGGCCCAGAGAGAGAAGTTCACTACTCCTCGTGCCTTGACGAACCCCTCCACGAAACCGGTGAAGGTGCCGGCAAATAGCATCAGCAGGCAATGACCTATGGCGTAGCAGAAAAGGAGTGCGATACCGTAGAGGACCTCCCCCTTGCCGGCCACCAGGGTCAAGATCACCACCAGAACCGGTGTGGCGCAGGGCGAGGAAACCACACCGAAAAAGAGCCCCAGCAGGAACGAACCGATCATGCCGCCACGCTTTGGCTTGAAATCGCGCTTTACTGGGAGGTGGATCTCGTACAGACCCATTATCTGCCCTCCCATCACCAGTGCCACACTTCCGGCGATCAGATACCAGGGACCGCCGAGGGTGCCGAACATGGTCCCCAGCAGACCCGCTGCTGCGCCGAAGGCGGTAAAAGTGAGCGACAGGCCCAGAATAAACGAGAGGGAATAGCGAAATGCCTTCCAGCGGTCGCCATCGGCATAGCCGCCGACGAAGCCGACGACGAGAGGTATGGTGGCCAGGACGCAGGGTGAGGCCGAAGACAGCACACCGGCCAGAAAGACCGCGCCGAAGGCCAGCAGCGGATAGGCCGCGATGATCTGTTCGATGTTGTCGAGGAAGGTCACTTGAGCCCCGCCGCCTTCAGTTCCTTGACGATATCCGCCTTTTCCATGAAGCCGATGTGGCGCTTGACCTCTTTTCCTTGGGCATTGAAAAAGATCTGGGTCGGAATCATCTGAATGCGGAACTTCTCGGCAGCGGCCTGATCCTCGTGCACGTCGATGAAGAGGACGCTCGCTCGTCCCCGGTATTCGCCGGAGAGGGATTCCAGGATCGGAGCCATCTTCTTGCAGGGGATGCAGGTGCGGGCGCCAAGGTCGATGACCGTCGGTTTGCCGGAAGAAAGCGATTGCTTGACTACAGCGGCAGTGGCAGAGGGGAGTTCGGCGTAAACTGCGGTAGCAACAAACAGAGTGAAAACGAATACAACGATAGCTGATTTCATGGATGAGCCTTTCAAATGGAATGAATAAGCACTATGTTCAATACTTCTGATAAGGCGGCATGTTGACCCGCTTGGCCATCTCACGGATCGAGTCGTAATCCTTGTCCAGCAACTCCTCAAATCCATCTATCCAGGCAGCCTTCATGACCTTGACCCGTTCGCCGTCGATCACGACCGTATCCGTCGGTTTGAGTTCAACCAACGCCTTGCGGACTTTCTCCACCAGTTTTGGATCGGCGTTCTTTGCCGCACCGAACGTACAGTAGGGGATAAGTGGGCTCTGTCCGAGTATGATGAAATCGTCAGGGGAGATTTTCCCCTCGCGCGTCATGACCTCCAGGTCGAGGATGGGCGCTGCAGCGGCATCGACTTCGCCGTACATGACTTTGTAGATGACTTTTTCATGTTTGTAGGAGCCATTGGGGATGGCGTAGTAGGCCAGGTCCTTCTCCGGGTCGATGCCGTTTCTCAGCATGAGATCGTATTCCGCCATGTAGCCGGTCGGTGCCAGCATCGGGCCGAAGGCAAGCTTCTTGCCCTTGATGTCCGACAGTTTATTGATGCCGCTCCCCTTGCGGGCGATGATCGTCCCGGCGGTCCGGGAACCGAACTGACCGCGTTTTTCCGAAGCAAGCAGTTTCAGGTCGTAATTCTCCTTGAGGATGACATAGAGAATCGAGTTGGTGTGGGTGAAGGCGAATTCGCCAGACTTGAACCGCCCTTCAAAATCGTGGGTATCAACCGGCACCATTTCAAACTCGACGCCTGTCTTGTCCGAAAGATAGCGAGTCATGGGGCGGAATCGTCCCATGGTTTCCTGCTCATTGTTGCAATTCATGTAGCCGATCTTCATCTTCGGGCGCTCTTTGACTTTGTCGCAGCTGGACAGAATGACCATCGGTATCACTACTGCCGCAAGGATGAGAGAGTTGCGCACCAACCCTCTATTTGAGATGCTCAGAGCCATCCTCACAGCATCCCCATGATCTCGGCCACGGACGCCAGTTTGCCGGAGAACTTCACCTGTCCATCGATCACCAGGGCGGGCGTGCTCATGACGCCATACTTCATGATCGAGGGGATATCCTCGACCTTCACCACCTGTGCACTCTTGCCGCTTTCTTCCAGCGCTTTTTTCGTGTTCTCGTAGAGGGTCTTGCATTTGGCACAACCGGTTCCCAAGATTTCGATCTTCATCATCCTCTCCTTTCTATAAAATTGCGTTGAACAGATACCCTACGACTGTAATGGCCACAGCGACAATCCCGAAGAAGGTTGCCAGAAGCGGCTTTTTCAGTACGTTGCTGAGGATCACCGCTTCCGGAAGCGACAGAGCCGTCACCGCCATCATGAAAGCCAGCACGGTGCCGATGGCCATCCCCTTTTCCATTAATGCATGGACTATGGGTATTACTCCTGCGGCGTTGGAATAGAGAGGAACTCCCAGTGCCACCGCCACCGGAACGGCAAAGGGGTTGTCCTGCCCCGCCCAGCGGGCAAGGAAGTCTTGGGGGACGTAGCCATGAATAAAGGCACCGACTCCAACCCCGATCACCACATAGGGCCAGATCTTTTTCAGCAGTCCCAGAGTGTATTCACGGGCATAATCGAGCTTCTCGCGGAAGGTCATGATCGTGATTTTGCTGTTGCCCACCTGCATCTCCCAGACATAGTCCTGGACGTACTTCTCCATCTTCAGTTTGCCAATGACGATGCCGGCAACAATGGCTACCAGCAGACCTGTGCCGATGTAAATCAGGGCGATCTTCCAGCCAAAGAGCCCCCAGAGCATGATCAGCGCCACCTCGTTGACCATGGGGGAGGATATCAGGAACGAAAAGGTCACGCCCAACGGAACGCCGGACTCGACAAAACCGATGAAGAGCGGCACAGCAGAACAGGAGCAGAAAGGAGTGACAATGCCAAGCAATGCCGCCAGGACGTTGCCGACTAATTCTCGTTTGTGGGAGAGCATTCGCTTGGTCTTTTCCGGCGGGAAGGATGTGCGAATAATAGCTACAACGAAGATGATCGTGGTGAGCAGCAGGAAGATCTTCAGTGTGTCGTAGATGAAGAAATCCAGCGCTTCGCCTGGACGGGAACCTGGTACTAGGCCAATGAGGGTGAAGACGATGTAGTCGGCAAAGCTTTTCAGCATGGCGCGCTCCATGAGCATCTGATTGATTACTCACTTAATGAGACAAAAAAATTTATCCGTGGTTCGACCTGATTACTTTGTAGGCGGCCTTGCGGATGAGTTCTCCGGGAATCTCCTCGTAAGTTTTCCCTTCGTATTCGACTGTCCGGCAACTCGTTTCTGAACCGGTCAGGCATGAGCATGACGGACAGGCGTTATTGTCCGTCGCAGCATTGTCGAGAATAGCTTCCAGGGGGGTTCCGTTAAACAGGATCATGTTTGATTGGGCCATGAGCTCTTCAGGGAGGATGGTTTCAGTCAAGGTTACGGTAACCCCACGCACTCCCAGCTCTTTGCCCAGTTCGGAAACAACATCTCTGACCGACGTTCCAGTGGTGGCGCAGCGGTCGCAGGTTGCCCCTTCCTTCTCATAATGCCGCCATTCGATTGCCAATTCCTTCATAGCTTCACCTTCCATATCATATCGCCTTTAGTAGTTCGTGTCGTCCATCTATCTCCAGTTTTACGATACCTGTGACAATGTCCATGACCTCTAGAATCTCAGGATGCTTGATGGCGTAGTAAATCTTCAGTCCGTCCTTGCGGCGGGAGAGAACACTGGCAGCCAGCATCATGTTCAGGTGGCGGGAGGTGTTGGATTGCTCCTCATCTATAGCGGGAAAGATCTCGCAGACGCAGCGCTCGCCATCACGGAGAAAATCGATGATCTTCAGACGTGTTGGCTGGGCCAGGGCTTTCAAGATGTCGGCGCGGAAATCAACAAGTTCTTTCATGGGTACATCCTCCATTAAATGACTATATACTCATATAGTTTATAGTGCACGGTTTGTCAAATAGTTTGTGCCCATAAAGGGGCTTTGCACTGTGGTCAAGCTCTGAGCGCTATCATTTATGCCGATCCGTCCGGCCACCAGCCAGTTTCTCCTTGATGTAGCTGCTGAACGCCTCCTCATCTGGGAAGGTTATGGCCCCAGTTGGGCAGAGCCGTGCGCAGGTTCGGCACTCAACCACACAGTTGTATGGGGTCTTCACACTGGTTATCCCGGTTTCCTCATCGAACTCCAGCACATCGTTCTTGCAGAACTCCACGCAGGCTTTGCAGCCGATGCACTTTTCCGGGTCTATCGTCGGAAACCAGGGGATATCTTCTCTCGGGATGCCGCGCCACTCTTTCATGGTTACCCTCCAAATTCGTCCCTCGTTCAGCCAAGGAGCGTGTATATCTTGTAGAGCGTGACGATGATGATCAGTACGCCGAACAACTGCTTGATGCGTGCGCCGGGCATGTAGAGGCTCGTGACCCTGGCGCCGATGAATGACCCGGCAGCACCGACGACCAGAAGCACCGCAGTCAGGAAGGGATCGAACCGGGCAGTTGCAAGGTGCGGCACGAGGGCCGAGAAGGATGGCGGCGTTACCGCGAGGGCATTGATCCCGGCGGCCTTTTTCGCGTTGAACCCGGCGATCATCAGGGTTGGCATGAGGAGGAAGCCCGGCCCCACGCCGAGAAAGCCGCTCAGCACCGAGATGGGGAACGCCAGGAAGAGGGCGAGGCGGAAATTTTCGGTGCAGCACGGTTTTTCCTGGATCGGCCGGAAGAGACGGTAGGCGAGATAGACGACCGCCGCGAAATAAACGCACCAGATAGCGGTCTGGTTGATGAACTGGGCGAGCCAGGAGCCGAGTGGGGCGGCTACCGTGGTGATGACGGCCAGGAGCGACGCCTTCTTCCAGACGATGTTGCCGCTCTTGGCAAAGCCGAAGACCGAGAAGAGGGCCGTCACCCCGTTGAGCAGGAGGCTCAAGGGCTGCACCTGGTGCACCAGGTCGGGGAGGAATAGGCCGAGGAACGGGATCGCGGCAAAGGCGACTCCCAGGCCGAGCATGCCCGAAATGACTGAGAGGACAAAGAGACCGAGGGTGATGACACCATTCATACCCATGACGGAGTCTCCTGGTTAGGTGTTGTTCTATCGGCTCCACAAGCTTTGGAGGATTAAGCGAGAGTCCTGAACTGTAAAAATGTGATGCTCATGGGTTCTCCTCAGCCAGCTTCTTTACTGCCGTTACCGCCTCTTCTGTCGTTTTGTTCCTGATGTCGAGCGGGATGTGCATCGCCTTGTCGAAACCAATCGACTCGAAAGCGTCACGGAACATCTTGCTCTGCATCTGCGGATCGCAGGCGGCAATGTAGAGCTTCTCCGTCTCCCCGCCCGAAAGGAGCACCTTCAGGAACTCCTCGCCGTCACCTACGCAGAGTTGCGGATGGAGACAGACGTAGTCGAACAGCTTCTCCCGTCGCACATCTGAAAGGACACCAAAGATATCCATCTTGGTGAAACTGGGACAGGTGCCCTGGCAGACACAGAGGATAAACCCTTTCTTTCCCATGGTGAGCCTCCCGTATATGAAAACTCTAATACTTGCTGTGAGTATATCGCTATCTACTCATGTAGCAAGGTGAAAAATGATGAGCGGATGAGCGGTCAGGGAGGGGAAGGGGGGCATCCATCAGGAATTAAGTGATAAAGGAAGGGAAAAAGATTACACGAACAGCAGCTTGAAGCCGGCAATGGTCAGGACAACGGACAGAGCCCTGATAACCCCGGCAACCGGCAGTCTGCGACTGCCGAAAAAGGAGCCGATAACACCGCCGGCGAGAGCTGCAACCGCAAGCAGCGGCGCAAAACCCGGGATTGCCTGAAGACTGCTGACATGTCCAAGAAGTCCGGCAATGGAGTTGACCAGGATGAACAACGCAGCGACGGTGGACACCTCTCTGGTTCTCCCCCATTTTAGCAGGATGAACAGGGGGCTGAGGAATATACCGCCCCCCACTCCGGTGAGGCCCGACAAAAGACCGAGTCCTGCGCCGATAATCAGGGCCACCGGCATCGATGGTTGCCGAACCGCCTGTTCATTATGTTCGGATTGGAAAACAAGTCGACAGGCTGAGGCCAGCAGAATGATCCCCACCAAGGGCTTGTAGACGTGAGGGGGCAAGTTCAGATAGCCACCGATGAAGCTGCACGGGATCGACGTTGCGGCGAAGGGCCAGAAGAGGCGCCAGGAGAAGTGGCCGGCGCGAGCGAAGGTGTAGGCGGCTACTGTCGCCACCAGGATATTCAGAATCAAGGCGGTGGGCTTGAAAGCCGCCGGTGCCACGCTGAACAGGGCCAAAGCGGCAATGTACCCCGACGCCCCACCGTGGCCGACGCTTGAGTAGAGTATGGCGACCACGAAAACTACAGCTGCGAGCAAAAGATAGGCATCTAGAGTCATTTGGGAGGTCCTTTCTTTCAACTGCCGAAATAGCAGGAAGCCTAGAGGCGCTCGCGTGGACGCCCCTTGGCAACTTCTACGCTCATAACCCTATCGTATCACCTGCTTTGATCGTGCCACCTCTAACGACGCTGGCAAAAATTCCCTCTTTCGGCATCACGCAATCTCCTGCCTGATGATAGATGGCGCAGCGGGTGTGACATTCCTTGCCGATCTGGGTCACTTCCAGCAGGGTCTCACCGATGGTCAACCGCGTTCCGACTGGAAGTGCCGGCAGGTCGATTCCCTGCGTCGTAATATTCTCGGCGAAGTCGCCGGTATCCACAGTGAGCCCCATGCGCTGCATCTTTTCGATACTCTCCCGAGCCAGAAGACTCACCTGCCGATGCCACTCCCCGGCATGGGCATCGCCGACGATGCCGTGGTTTTCACGCACCTTGACCAGATCGACCGGTGTCTTCCGTTCTCCTTTGTTCTGGCTTATGCAGACCGCCACAACCTTTCCCTGTCGCATCGTCATCCCCCAATCCCGGCCATGGCAATCTGCCGTTGTCTGTTGCTGCCTTCTTCAAGTCTGTGCCGGTCAGGCTTTTCAGCCACGGTTCGGCAGAGGGCCTCGCGGAGCGCGGTGTCGTCACCACCGGCAAGTATTGGCCGGAGGTCGATGGTTCCGCGGTCTAAGAGGCAGCTTTTTGCTATGCCACGAGAGGTTACCCTGATTCGGTTGCAGTCGCCGCAGAAATGGCAGGAAACGGGGGTGATTACCCCAATCAGCCCGGCTGCCCCGGCAATTCGTTGGTAGCGCGCGGGGCCGGCAAGGTTTTCCGAAGCCTCGTCCGTCATCGCGAACCGGCGCGACAGCCGCGCCATGATCTCCGCACCGGGAACTACGGTCGTCTCCCATCCCGGCTCCGCCAGGGTTGGCATATACTCGATAAAGCGCACCCGCCAGGGTCGGTCCAGGGTAAGGGCCGCAAACTCTTCAAGCTCATCGTCGTTGATGCCGCGCATCACGACCACGTTTATCTTGATGAACCGGAACCCGGCAGACTCGGCAGCGGCAATTCCTGCCAGCACCTGACGAAGATCCCCACCACGGGTGATCGACGCGAAGGTTTGCTGCCTCAGGGAATCCAGACTGATGTTGAGGCTTTCCACTCCGGCATCGCGCAGAGGGGCCGCCATCTCGGGGAGCATCACGCCATTGGTGGTGAGCACCAGCCGCTGCAGGCCGGGAATCGCCGCCAGTTGCCGCAGAAAGCCGATGATCCCCCGCCGCCCCAGCGGTTCGCCACCGGTCACCCGGATCTTCTCCACCCCGATGGTCACTGCGGTCCGGGCGATCCGTAGCAGTTCCTCGTAGCTCAGAATGTCGCCATGGCCGACCTTGGCCGTCCCCTCGGCAGGCATGCAGTACCGGCAGCGGAGGTTGCAGCGGTCCGTTACGGAGAGCCGGAGATAATTTCCTTTAGGTAAACCCCCGGCTCTGCCGGGGGACCCCCAAAGTTTGACGGTTCCGGCAATAGAGATCCGTTCCAGCGGCCTTTGATACACTGTAATAAGCTCGCCTTCAGGATTAGTTGCAATTAGGGTTCAAGGTGCAATCTCCGAGTATTATAGTGCTGACCACTCTGATTAGTTGGCAATTGAGGCCTGTCAAATGTGCAACGAAGTGACTTGATAATAGACTTCTACGAAATTGATCTACGGATGACCACCACTCATGGTGGTCAGATAATCTTTTGAATATGCCGCTTCGAGCGGCCCACGACTTTGAAAGCCCCCGGCTCTGCCGGGGGATGCTTACTTATGCACCTTCCATGAGGGTCAAGCAGCGCCATCGCCGATGCATCCCAACTCGAAAGCCCGATCCAAGAGAAGGACTTCCACTTCATCCCCAAGTGCGTGCCGCGCTTCGGGAGACAGTCGGATCAGGCCGTTTCCCTGGATCAACGATGAAAGACGGCCCGAGCTCTGGTTGCCGGTGGTCGAGACGTGATAGCGATCATCGCGCGTTGCGACAATCCCCCGTACCAGGTGGGGGCGCTTCCCCTTGTTTGACGCTGGCTCCTGCAGGAGCGCCTTGACTTTCGGCCGGAAAACCCGGCGGTGCCCCATCGCCTTGAGGAGCGACGGCCGGACGAACAGCTCGAAGGAGACCATGGCGGCAACCGGGTTGCCCGGCAGGGCGAAGACCGGTTTTTCCTCCAGCATGGCGAAGGCCAGCGGTTTTCCCGGTTTCATGTTCACCTTCCAGAAGGTGACGTTGCCGCCCAGTTTCTCAATCGCCATTTTGACGAAGTCCCGGTCCCCAACCGACACGCCGCCGGTGATGACCAGGATATCCGCGTTCAAGCCGGCCCGGATCTTGTCGCAGGTGGCGTCCAGGGTGTCCGGAGCGATCCCGAGCAGGACCGGGTCCCCCCCCGCATCCAGTACCTGGGCGGCCAGGCTGTAGCTGTTGCTGTTGATGATCTTCCCGGGCGCCGGCGTCGCGCCGGGCTCCAGGAGCTCGTCTCCCGTGGCCAGAATGGCGACCCGGGCGCGCCGGAAGACGGCTAGGGACGTAGTCCCCATAGCTGAGAGCATGCCGATTTCCTGGGGCCTGAGCAGCGCTCCGGCAGGGATGACGACATCCCCCTGACGGATGTCCTCGCCTCGCTCGCGGATATGTGCCCGCGCCTTGACCGTCGAGGTGAGGCGAATACATTCGCCGTCATCCTCGACATCCTCGATGGGAACCACCGTGTCGCAGCCGGGAGGGACCGGGGCGCCGGTCATGATCTTCACCGCCTCGCTGGGCGGCACCGGGACGGTGCGCGCCTCTCCCGCCGGAAGAAAGCCGGTCACCCGGAGGCTGTTGCCGGTGAGGTCGGCATGGGAGAATGCATAGCCGTCCATGGCGGAGTTGTCGGCCGGCGGGATATCCCAAGGGGCGATGTGGTCCTCCGGAGTCACCCTGTTCAGCCCCTGGAACACGGAAACTTTTTCCGTCTCCAGCGGAGTGATATGCTCCAGTATGGTCCGTTGCGCTTCCTCGATGCTGACCATGTGTTGATATCTCCTTTATAGTCCTTTAAAGTCGAGTTCCACAAACTTCCGGTTTACCATCTCGTTGAACCCCTGTTGAAGTATGTCGAACTTTTCCAGGAGGGTTTCCGCATGTGGGGTAAGAGTCGATTCGCCGCCGCCCGATCCTCCCTTCAGGCGGTTCACCAGGGGGAAACCCAGTCGCTTTTCCATGGCGTCGATGTAGGTCCACGCCTTGCGGTAGGTGATTCCCATTGCCTTTGCCGCGGCGTTGATAGAGCCGCTCTTCTGCACCAATCGGAGCAGTTCCTCCCGCCCCTGACCGAACACCGGTTGTCCGTCGATCTCCAGCCAGATCTTGGAGCGGACCTGGATTCCCGATCCGGGGGCGCTCATTTCAAGAAGCTCTTTTCGATGAAGTCGGCGACCTGCAGGGCATCGTTGAGATCGAGCACCGGCACGTCCAGCTCCAGCCGTTCGTCACTCACAACCGCCACGAGAGTCGGGTCGAACTCCTCACCCCGGCAGAGGAGTGTCGCACTCCGCTCCCCGCGGTGGAGCTCGATCTTCGGCATGGAGCTCTTCTTGAACCCCTCGGTCAGCACGATATCCACGTCGGTGAAAAAGGATGAGAGTAGTTCCTCGATGGATGGCGCCGCAGCGTGTTTCTTAATCATGGCCAGCTTCTCCGGCGAGGAGATCAGCATGGTGTCAGCTCCGGCGGCGGTTAGCCGGTAGCTGTCCTTGCCCGGATGATCGATATCGAAGCGGTGGGCGTCGTGCTTGACGACCCCCACCCTGTATCCACGTTCTTTGAGTCGGGCGATGACCTTTTCCAACAGGGTAGTCTTGCCGGTGCCCGATTTTGCCACGAAAGAAACCGCCTTTACGGTCATAGCTCTCCTCCTATTCCTGCAAATTCATCCGGGGTGTTGACGTTCAGAAAAGCCCTTCCGTCCCGGTCGAGATGGGCCAGTTCCTCATAGGGGACATATCTGACTCTGACCCGCGGGTACCAGGCATAGGCGCAAAAGTCACCGCTATCCAGAAGCTCCCTGATCGGCCCGAGACAGCTTTTCGCGTAGAGGGCGAAGAGCGGTTCGTAACCGTACTTCGTGCTCGGCACCACGGCATCGAAGCCGTCCTTCAGGGAGCAGAGATGGCGGAGGATATCGACGTTCGGAAAGGGAAGGTCACAGGAGGAAACGAAAACATACTCCGTTGCCGCATGAAAGAGACCGGTGTAGAGACCTCCCAGGGAGCTGCCGGGGTAGATGTCAGGCAGGACCGGCAGGCCGTAGGCGGCAAACCGTTCTTCCCGGTCCCCCACCAGAACGATCCGGTCGAAGCTCTCGCGGAAAACCTCCAGTATCCGCTCGAAGAGCGGCTTCCCGGCAACCTCCAGGAACGTCTTGTCCCGCCCCATGCGACGGCTTTTCCCGCCGACCAGAATGACGCCGGTTATGTCATGATTCAGAGGTTCGGGCATGGCAGCGTCTGAGACGGCTCCTATTGATCCTTCTTCTCTTCTTCCTTGGGATTTATGAGCTTGGGCTCTTCTTCTGCGGCCTTCTTGAAGCTTCTGATCGCGCCGCCCAGTGCCGAGCCCAGCTGCGGGAGTTTCCCCGGACCGAAGACCACCAGCATTATGACGAGAATGAGAATGAGTTCCGGCATGCCGAATCCGAACATGTGACGCCTCCTGCTTTATTGTTCCGCATAGCCTGAAAAAGTTTGGTTTTGGTTATACCAAAAACGCATAACGGTAGACAACAAGATTTGCATGGAATGAGATAAACAGCTCGTTACTTTTCCAACTCGGCGAGCAGTTCACAGACTTTCCTGGAAAATTTCTCCGTTTTGCTCACCTGCACCTGGCGGACCTTTTCGGCCATTCTGATTGCGTTGCAGAGTTCACCGGGGGTGGCGCCTACCTCACGGGCAGCTTTGAGATGGTACTCCAGTCAGTCGTCACATCCCGATCCGACGGAAGCCCCGATGGCTACCAGTTCAAGCGTCTTTTTGTCCAGTGGCATGGTTGCTCCTTCCTACGACAATTTTAGTCTGACGATACAGAGGGTGCGCCTCAGACTGAACTGCATCTGGACGGCTGATGGAGTCAGTCGTCCACCAGCCGCCAGATGTCAAGCGATCGATTACGGTTTAAAGCGTTTGGAAAATCCTTTCTGCCACTGTCCGGCCATGGGCGGCAATCTCTTCTGCCGTCATTTCATCTATGCCAAACATGTTCCTGTCGAACTCATAGAGCCGGTCTGCGACGATCACTTCCGGGTTAAGGTCGCCGATAACCCCCTGCATCATGCGGGTCGCGCAGTTTATATAGCAACCCTCCACTGCTATGACCTTTCCGGCGTTTCTCACGAGGTTTCTCTGACCGGTGTCTTTGGTAAAGGCTCCTCCCAGGCAGATGCGTACCGTTTTATCGGGTGCGAGCGTGTGGCAGAGTATGTTTGCCGCCTGTCGCGCCACTTCTCCTCGCAGGCCGCACCTTCGCAGCAGATTACGGCAATGGGTTTCGTCTCCTGTCGCTTTGCGTAGTCTTCACACATGGGGCACACATTGGTCGTTTTTTGCAGCCTTACGACCTCGTATGCGGCATCGTTAAGTGACTTTGTTCCAGTTCCACAACATCTGCTTTTGTACATATTCGCTTCTCCTTTTTTGTCATGTTCCTTCGTGCCTATGTTCAAGAAATCACCTGCATCCGCAATCTGCGGCGCTGGTTACCGAAGGAGCACCATTGGTCAGGTTCGAAGCAAATGAATCAAACTTGGCTGCCGCTCCACACCTTACTGCTTTTCCCGCCTCAATGGCCGAGCTGATTTCCTCAATGCCGGCTCCGCATTCCCGTGCCTTACCGACACGTACTTCCAGGCAGGACTGGCAATTCGCAGTCACAGCGGCCCCGACTGCAATTAGTTCTTTGATCCGACTTTCTGCCGTGTAATAGTTGCACCCGTGCGAAAATTCGACAAACACGCACGGCTCGTCACCAATAACCCAGGCGTCGTGACCCGACGGCAGCATCATTATGTCATTTTTGCCAAAGTCCTCTACCGCCCCATCATCCATCTGCACCCGGAAGACGCCAGACAGCACGATTGCCACATGCGGCAGCATGCAGCTGTCAGTGCCAACGTGCGCTTTGACGTCCTTCGACCACCTTGCTCCTACATCATAGGTGATCCGCGTTACGGTAACGCCATCAAGGTTAACGGTCTGTTTTTTTACCTTTCCGAGTACTTTGGTTTCAGCAGCATCCAGATTCGCCTTTTGCATTGTTGACAGTGCCATAGATGACCTCCATTTTCGTTGTGATGACAGTGTAGACGGAGGCGAGGCGTAAAAGGATACATCTATTTGGCTACAGGCAATGCTTCGGGTCACAAGCCAATTCATTTCGGTCATCGCGATACAGGTGGCATTGAGCGCTCAGGTCCTTTTTGAGTCTTACCCGCGCCCGGTGCAGCCTGATTTTGACAGTCTCAAGACTGGCCCCGAGGCGTTCAGCGATCTCGCCGTTTTTCAGCCCCTCGAACTCACTAAGCTTGATGACTGCACGGCTCTGTTCGGGAAGTTTTTCCACAACGCCACGGATGCACTCGTTCATTTCCTTGCGAATAAGGTTCTGGTCAATGGCAGGAAGGATTTCCCCAGTCCAGACATTCGGGGCTTCCGTGGTGGCAACTGTCAAACCGTCTGCTGGACTTTCCTGGTAGTTATTGCGGAAACTGCGTACTTTGTCAGCCACAACATTGGCGGCAATTCGATAGATCCAGGTAGCAAGTGAAGATTCTCCCCTGAAATCATGCAAAGCGTGACTCACCCTGAAAAAGACTGCTTGTGTCAAATCTTCGGCTTCCGTCTCATCAACCCGGCGAGCCAAGTAACGGCGGATTTTGGGACGAAAAGTGGCGTAAACATAATCAAAATCAAGTTTTTGCCCAGACATCGGAATCCTCCCTTGTTCTGCATAGTCTGAAAAGTTTGGGGTTGGTTCTATAAAATCGCATTCAAAAAGTAATCAGGAGATAGAATCCTGCCATCAAAAGGATGCACCCAGAGATCCACCGGATTGCAGTATCTGCATTCTTCGTAACTAGGGCCGTCTTGCCGAGAGAAACACCGAGTAAAACGACTCCCAGGGGAAGACTGAATCCTAACGCAAACATGGCCAGTAACAGCGTTGCCCAGAGGACCTGACCCTGCAGCACCGCCGCACCGAGAACGATGAATATGCCGGGATTGCAGGGGAGGGAACTTGCCGCTACACCACCGCCCATGAGGAGCCCTGCTGCCGCTGTCACCACTTTGTCCGACCTGGCAGTTGATTTCCCCAGGCTCATCATTGGGAGATCAAAAGGGAGCATCTTCAGCGTTGCCAAGCCAAAGACGATGGCGACAATGCCGGCAAAGAGTTTCCAGTAACCGCCCAGGTTGGTTTGCGCGGTCTGGCCGACAAAGCCGGCAATGCCGCCGATGAT
The DNA here is from genome assembly GCA_021847245.1 of Deltaproteobacteria bacterium. GTDB lineage: Bacteria > Desulfobacterota > Desulfuromonadia > Geobacterales > Geobacteraceae > Geobacter. The sequence continues at coordinate 28,833 of JAJZUC010000021.1, forward strand.
CATAAGAGAAAGAATGGTGCCCAATGTGAAGAAGACGACGGTTCCTATAGCCGCGCGGCGACATTTTTCCTCCCTCGCTCCTGAATAGCCGACAAGGATGCCCAGTGCCGGCAGTGTGCAACACATGCTCGTGGCGGCGCTCACCGTGCCGAGGAGCAGGGCGAAGAAGAGCCCAATCGGCTGAGCGGCCACGTTTTGCAGTGTCGTGACGCAATAGTCGAACACTGTCACCTCGTCAGTTGCACGGTTTGCCAGGGGCGCCGCCGGTCGGGCAGCAGCCCCCGCCCCGTGTCGAGGCGACGTATGCCTGCATCAGGTTAGATTCCGAGATCCCGCCGGAGACAAAGCCGATGCCACGCCCCTTTGTCAAAACTGCGATACCCGGCGGCGTCACCTTGGCAGCTACGTCCGGGTAATCCGGCGAAGTGGCTTGCAGGGTGTATATCCCGGTACTGAGACCTTTCGCATTCAGGGTCCGTTCTACAGACGCCACAACTGACGATGCCTCCTTGGTGATCGGCGCATTATCCTTGGTCGGAATAACGAGGAATACCGTGTCCAGCTTGGCGGCAACGGTATTGAGTTCGGCAATCGCCGACAACAGGGCGCCGCTTCCTCTCTGTTGTCCGGCACTGTTGACCACCTTACCTGATATGGCAAAGGGGGGTGAAAAGCCTCTTTTCCTGATGTCGGAACCGCTCTGCCGGGCGCTCGTCGTTTTGAAGAGCAGGATGCCGACGATCGCCACTACCACCACCAGGCAAATGGCGATCTTGACCTTCGTGGTGCCATTGCCGGCCGGTTTCCCGCAATCGCATCCCGGTCCACAACCTGGAAAAGCTCCTGTCGATCCCATGTCCCTGGTTTCTGATGGGGTTGTGTCGTTTTCGTTTGTCACTCCAAACTCCTTATCGCTCAAGGCAATGTCAATGAGGCTCACCGTATCCTGATCAGCAGCAGCCGGGGCCGCAGCATCCGGAAGCTCTTTTCTTCTCGGTCAGCGAAACCTCGATTTCAACTCTCTTCAGTATTGCCTGGAGCTGTTCATTGCCCGGATACCGCCCTTTGCCGACAAGCTCTCCATCCGCAAACACGAGCGGCAGGCACTCCGGCCCTTCGTTCTTCAGCAACTCTGCCACCGTGGTGTTGGCAACAAAAGCCTGCGGGTCAGTGGAGAGGCCGTAGCGCGACACCTGCACTTCCGGCGCCTGCTTCTGGATCTGACGCAGTGCCTCCTGAATTCTGACGAGTTCCGGATCGACGCTCGGCCCGCAGACACCGGTTGGACAGCACATGGCAGGGTCATAGATCTCAATCTTCATCTGTTTTTCTCCTTGATGTTTGTGTTGATCTGCAGAGTTATAATCTGTTCTTAGCTGGTTCGGCCTGCCAGGGCATCAGGAAGGTTGGCAAACCTTCCCGAACAACCTCTTCGATATACCGGAATTCACGCGTGCGTCGTTGATCAAGGATCGGATCGGTAACAGAAAGCGGCGCCAGACTCTGGTTGACAATCCAGCCGCCCGGTTCTATGCCGGCACGTCGCAAATCCTTCTGAAGCGCCAGCGCTTCATGCACGGGCGTAGCCTCCGGCAAGGTCACGAGAAGGACTTTCGTAAATGCCGGGTCACGCAGGCGGGGGAGCAGCTGGCGCACCGTCTCCGGTATGTCGCTCATGGATCGTGAGACCTCCCGATGATACGACTCGGAGGCATCCAGAAGGAGCAGCGTGTGGCCGGTCGGGGCGGTGTCGATCACCACGAAACTGTCGGCACCTTCGGCAACGGTGCGTGCGAACGCCCGGAACACGGCGATCTCTTCCGTGCAGGGAGAGCGCAGATCTTCCTCCATGAGCGCCTTGGCCTCATCGTCCAGATCCGCGCCGACGGTAGCGAGTACTTCTTGACGATACGCCTCGGTTTCAGCCTCGGGATCGATGCGGCTCACGCGCAGTCCCGCGGGGACATCACCCAAAGTCTGGGCGACATGCGCCGCCGGATCGGTAGTGGTCAGATGCACCCTTTTGCCACGCCCTGCCAAAGCGGTTGCAATGCTTACCGCCAGGGTGGTTTTTCCGACTCCCCCTTTTCCCATGGTCATAATCACCCCGCCGGGCATGGCTGTAAGCATGTCGAGAAGATTGACGAGCGGTGCCGGGAGCGGGGTGGATCGTGCGGTGCGTGCAATTGACGGCTCGCTGCTCTCCGGGGCAAAGAACGCCCGCAACGCCGGTATGCCGACCAGCTCCGTGCCGCGTAACGGCAGTTCAGTGCGCGGCATCAGGATCAGCTCCTGGGGCATTGCCGAAAGTGCTTTCATGCTCCGCTCACGCAGGGCAACTGCCACCTGGTCACCAGGATCTACCGGCCGCAGCACGCCGTTAATTACCAGGTGCTGATTGGCTACCCCCAGCTCACGCAGCTCGGCCGAGGCGCGGGCCGCTTCGGTAAGAGGGGCTTCATCCGGGCGGCTGACTACGACTACCAGCGTTTGCGCCTGATTTGCCAATGCCCGCCGGGTATTTTCGTAGAGCCGATGTTGTTCTTTCAATCCTGCCAGAGGTCCAAGACAGGAGGTGCCCCCGGTGTTGGTGTCGATGAAGTCGCTCCAGGCAGCCGGCAACGAAAGCAGGCGCAGGGTGTGGCCGGTAGGAGCGGTGTCGAAAATGATATGGTCGAAGTCCAATGCAACTTCGGGATTACCCATCAGCCGGGCAAACTCGTTGAAGGCGGCGATCTCCACCGTGCAGGCACCCGAAAGCTGTTCCTCCATGCTCCGGATGGCGGCCTCCGGCAGGATACCGCGATAGGGGCCGACCATTTTTTCCCGGTAGGCGGCGGCAGCATCCACGGGATTGACGTTGGCGGCAAATAGACCCGTCACGGAAGGCACCCGGGCTGGTTCGGCCGACAGGGGGAGCCCCAGAACCTCATCCAGGTTGGACGCCGGATCGGTGCTGACCAGCAGTACCCGTCTGCCGTCGTCGGCCAGGGCGATGGCGGTTGCCGCCGAAATGGTCGTCTTTCCCACTCCCCCCTTGCCGGTAAAGAAGAGATTTCGTGGAGGATTATACAGATAGTTCGTTGGCATGGATTCTCACTCGCGCTTAGCTCGGTTTCTTAATCACCCTGGTTGTCATCACTAGCGGGATGCAGGTATAAGCAGAACAGGCACTCCGGCATGACGGGCCGCCTCGTTGGCAACGCTTCCCAGGAAGACCTCTCTTAAGAACCCCTTTCCCTGGCCGCCCATGACGATGATGGAGAAATCTCCTTTTTTTGTCCGGCCGATGATCTCCTCAGCGGGTTTCCCTTGGACGAGGTCGACGGTCACATCTGTTGCCCCCAGTGTCTCCAAGCGCCGCTTCTTCGCTTCCAGGAGGTACCGCGCGTCTTCCTCCCGACGTCGAGCCGCGGCCGGATCGTCATCCTTTTCGCTAATGACGTGCATGACCGTCACGGGACATTTGGTTTCCAGGGATATTTTCCCCAGATAGTCCAGAGCCTTCTCAGCCGTATCGGAAAAGTCGGTGGGGAAAAGAACCCTGGCGAACATCTTCCGGCAGACGACTTCACATTTTCCCTCCTCTAGGAGGGCAATGCGGGCGAGGAGCACGGGGCGTCGTGTCTCGTGGATGAGCTTGGCGGAGACGCTTCCCAGCGTTGCCGCCTGGAGGATTCCCTTGCCGTGGGAGCCGATCAGGATGGCGGAGACGCCGTGCCGTTCCGCCGTCTCGTCGAGAGTGTGGGCCGGCAGGCCGAACGGCATCTCCACGGTGACCCTTATCCCCTGGTCTTCAAGGATCTTTTTTTGCCTATCAAGTACCGGCCGCGCCTCCTCGGCGAGCATCTCCTCTAAGCCGGGGGTGTTGGCCACGTAGATGACGTGGGTGAGGATGGCCTCTTCCATGCCGAGGACTTTCAACTCTCCGACACACTGGATCAGGGCGTCGGAGGCGGGTGACAGGTCGGTGCAGACGAGCATTTTTCTGAACATGGCTTCCTCCTATTGATATTATCGACTTGATGCAACCCAGATCAGGCAACCGTCTTTATCCAGTCCTCTATTTGGGACTTTATGGCATCGCGGATTTCGCGCGTTCCTTCCAACTTCTCCTCATCCGAACCCTGTAACGTTGATGGATCAGGGAAGCTCCAGTACAGCCTTTTTGTCACACCCGGAAATATCGGACATTTTTCTGCGCTGGCTCCATCGCAGACCGTTATTACATAGCTGAAAAAGGCTCCTCTTTTGAAGAAGTCGAATACTCCCTTTGTTTTGTTGTGAGATATGTCAAGGCCCACTTCCGCCATGATACTGACAGCATAAGGATTGAGCATTCCCGGCTCCAGACCCGCACTTTGAGCCTCGAACCGGTCGCCGGCGATTGAATTTAGGTACGCCTCAGCAATCTGGCTCCGGGCGCTGTTATGTACGCACACAAACAGTACTTTGATCTTGTGCATGGTATCTCCTTTGTCTGAGAAATAAACAGCATTTCACTTAACAGCGGCAGTCTGGAAATATCGCCTTTGGAACCAGAACGCGACGTTGACCAGGCCGATCATAACCGGTACTTCCACAAGAGGGCCGATGACGGCGGCAAAGGCAGCCCCCGAGTTGAGTCCGAAGACCGCCACCGCCACGGCGATGGCAAGCTCGAAATTGTTGCTGGCGGCGGTGAAGGCCAGGGTTGTGGTCTTGGAGTAGTCGGCGCCGAGCCGTTTACCCATCCAGAAGGAAACCAGGAACATGACAATGAAGTAGATCAGCATCGGGATTGCGATCCGCACCACGTCGAGCGGCAGTTGCACGATCAGGTTCCCCTTCAGGCTGAACATCACCACAATGGTGAAGAGGAGCGCCACAAGGGTGATTGGCCCGATTCGCGGCACCACCTCCCGGTGGTAGCGCTCGACACCCAGAGTTTTCAGTCCGATGAACCGCGTCAGCGCACCGGCGATGCACGGGATGCCGAGGTAGATAAATACACTCTCGGCTATCTGACGGATGCTGACATTGACCACGCTCCCGGAGAGGCCGAAGAGGGGAGGGAGTACCGTGATGAAGAACCAGGCGTAGACGCTGTAGAAGAGTACCTGGAAGATGCTGTTGAAGGCCACGAGACCGGCGGCGTACTCGGTGTTCCCTTTGGCCAGCTCGTTCCAGACGATGACCATGGCGATGCAGCGGGCCAGGCCGATCATGATGAGTCCAACCAGGTACTCCGGTTTGTCCGGCAGAAAGACAATGGCCAGGATGAACATCAGCACCGGCCCGATCAGCCAGTTCTGCACGAGCGACAGGCCGAGCACCCGTTTGTTGCGGAAGACCTCGGGCATCTCCTCGTACTTAACCTTGGCGAAGGGAGGGTACATCATCAGTATCAGGCCGGCGGCAATGGGGATGTTGGTGGTACCCACCTGGAAGCGGTTGATGAATGACTCGGTTCCGGGGATGAAGTACCCAAGCCCTACCCCCAGGGCCATGGCAGCGAAAATCCAGAAAGTGAGCCAGCGATCGAGGAAAGAGAGTTTCTTTGAGATGCCTTCAGACATGATTCAACGCCTCCTTGGTGACAAAAATCTTGAAATGACGACGATGTTGAACAATGCGCAACGGGCAGTGCATTCCGACTACTTCGCTTCGAAAAATTCCAACATCGTTGCTTTTATCTCGTCCCTGACCTTACGAAAATCCGCCATGACCTCCTCATCGGTGCCAATGGTTTTGGATGGATCGTGGAAGCCGATGTGCATCCGCTCGACTCGGCCGAAGAAAAGGGGGCACTTCTCGTTGGCATCACCGCAGAGAGTGATGACATAGTCGAAGCTTTCCCCGGCGAACTCGTCCATGGTTTTGGAGCGGTGGCCGGAGATGTCTATATCCAGTTCTGCCAGCACACGTATCGCCAGCGGGTTGACCCGCGTCGCCTCGGTGCCTGCAGAAAAGGCCTGAAACCGGTCTCCCAGGCAGTGGTTGACGATTCCCTCCGCCATCTGGGAACGACAGGAGTTGTGGGTGCAGAGAAACAACAATTTTTTCTTCATAATGGTAAATTCTCCCTTGTAATATTCGTTTTTGCGGATATACTTTGGCAAAAAATTTTAGGCGCAGCGATTCCCGTCGCCGAAACTGGCAAGCAATTCGCGATCAGCAGCCGATGTACTGGTGATGAGGAGCTGCTTTTTCAGGAGAGGGATCAACTCTTTCTGATTTGCACCGGTGTCCCGAATGGAATAATAGATCCAGAGCCCGCAACGACGGTCATTTACCCAACCGGCTTTCCTGAGATGGGCGAGGTGTCGGGAAGTTGTTGACTGTGGCAGCTTGAGTGCTGCGATGATGTCGCAGACGCAGAGTTCTCCTTCGGAGAGAAGAAGTGCCAGGATGCGAAGACGGGTTTCGTCTGCCAACGCTTTATAGAGTTGCACGTTTTGTTTCATTGCTTGACTATATCCTTTAAGGCGGATATAGTCAAGCCCTTCTCGCGGCAAATATCGAAGGGATTCATCAGGTGGACGATTGTCAATAATCAAGAAGGAGGAAAACGGATGAAAAAAATTCTCGTTGTAAGCAGTTTGCTGATGATGGCTTCCGGGGCGATGGCAGCCGAACGGAACCTTGTCGAACTGCACAAAAACGCTTCAGCAATGACGAACAAGCAGTGTCTGAAGTGTCACGCGAAGATTCTTTCCGAGAAAACCGCAAACAAGAAGTTCAAGACCATGCACCGGCTGCACCTAGAGTCGAAGTTGGAGACCCCGAAGAAGTGTGCAGAGTGCCATGCCTCGGTCGATCTGCGCGAAGGGTCGGCCGGCGCGCTGCGCAAGCAGGTAGATCCGCAGATCTGTGCCGGGTGCCACGATGGCGGCATGAAGGGCGCCAAGAAGCTTTTTGAATAACTCTACAGGAGGAGTCAGATGAGTGATGAACGCATAATTCACGAAGAGGAAAAGGACCTTTACGAAAAGCTCACCGGCATGCAATTCTCCCGGCGCTCCTTTCTTAAATGGACGTCCGGGCTTGCCGGTGCCGCCATTGCCAGCGGCCTCCTTTGGGATGACAAGCTCGGGTTGTTCCGGGAAGCGAACGCCCAGGAAAAAGCGGCCGGCAAGGGGACGTGGACCTATTCGACCTGCCATATGTGCGGCGGATCGACCGGCATTAAGGTGCACGTGGTGGACGGCAAGGTGGTGAAGATCGAGCCGAACGAGCACAACCCAATAGGCGTGGCAAACGTTTCGACCGATTATGCCGCGATCAAGGGGCTCGGCGGCAGGATGTGCGCGAAGGGGAATTCCGGAGTCAGGTCGCTCTATGATCCCGACCGCCTGAAAACCCCCATGAAACGGATCGGGCCGAAGGGGTCGGGCAAATGGAAGGCGATCTCCTGGGAGGAGGCGCTTGATGACGTGGCGAAAAACCTCCTGAAAATACGGGAAAAGTACGGCCCCGAGGCGCTCGTCTGGTGCACCGAGGACGCATCCTTCACCGACATGCAGTCCGACTTCAACCTCCTCTACGGCTCCCCCAACTTCTCCATGCATTCCAACACCTGCGACGTGGCGCGCAAGGCGTCGTTCAAACTGGTGATGGGCGACGATCGGCCGCTGGCCGACTTTGCCAACTGCAAGTATTCTCTGGTGTTTGGCTGGAACCTGCTGGCGGCGACCAAGTGGGCGCACCTTCCCGGCGTCTGGAACATGGGGAGGGCAAAAGGGGCCAAGATGGTCTACGTGGACCCCTACTATAACCAGACAGCGGCCAAGGCTGACGAGTGGATACCGATCAGGCCGGGGACCGATGGGGCCTTCGCCCTAGCCCTGGGACACGAGATCGTCAAGAACGGCTGGCAAGATGCAGAGTTTATCAAGGAATACACCATTGGGTTCGACAAGTATGCCGAACTCGTGAGGGACAAAACCCCTGAGTGGGCCGAGAAGATTACCTCGGTTCCGGCGGATACCATCCGAAGGATTGCGAAGGAGCTTGCCTCTACCAAGCCGGCTGCCGTGGATGTCTGGAGCGGTCCTGGTCACCATACCAATGCCACTGACGGCGGCAGGGCGATCACCATGCTTCCGGCGCTCCTGGGCCAGTATGACAAGCCCGGCACTATGCTGAGCAGGGTGGCCAAGGGGGGCAAGCGGCGGGCGTTCAATGTGGACAAGCCGAAAGCGCCGCGGATCGACGGCCTCGGGACGAAGTACCCCTTTGCCCATGCCTCCGGTATCTACACCGAAATCCGGGACTCGATTCTGTCGGGGAAGCCGTACCAACTGAAGGCCGGTATGTTCATGTTCCAGAACTTCGTCATGTCGGTTCCCAACACGAAGAAGAACATCGAGGCCCTTGAAAAGCTCGAATACATGGTGGTCATGGACACCATGCTGAGCGAGACGGCAAAGCTCGCCGACATCATCATCCCCGGCAGCCACTACCTGGAGCGGTGGGAAGTGAACGTGAACTGGGTCACCTTCCCGGCCACGGCCATCCGCCGCCCGGCGGTCAAGTCGGTCATCAACGGCATGACCGAGCAGGAATTTATTCTGGCGCTCGCCCAGCGCATGGGTCTCAAGGACAAGGACGGCAAGACCCTTCCCAAGACCTATCAGGAATACATGGACGACCAGCTCAAGAACGGCCCCATCGGCAAGGGGCTGGAGGAGATGATGGCTCTTCCCGGCGGGGTGTACGTCTCTGGTGAAACGGTGTACGAGAAGTACAAGAAGGACGGGTTCAAGACCCCGTCGAAGAAGATCGAGTTCTTTTCGGAACAGATGGCCAAGAAGGGGCTCAATCCACTCCCCGACTACGTGGAGCCGGTCTACGCGCCGACAACCGAGTTCCCCCTCTACCTGATCAACTTCAAGCAGGCCGAGCACACCCATTCCCGGACCTTCAACAACGACTGGCTGATGGAGATGAAGCCGGACAACCCGCTCCTCATCAACACCGCCACCGCAACGAAGCTCGGCCTCAAGGATGGCGACCCCATCTGGCTGGAATCCCCATACGCCAAGGCCAAGGCAACCATTCAGACTACCGAGCGAATACACCCGGAAGTTGTCGCCCTGCACCACGGCTATGGCCACACCGGGTTCGGCAAGATCGCGCAGGGCGCCTTGAACAAGGCTAACCCGTGGTGCCCCGCCGGCACCAACGACGGTCAGTTCCTCGCCGGGGTTTCGGAGAAGACTTCCGGCATGGCGGTCCACAAAGAAATTGGCGTCAAGATAATCAAGGCATAGGGAGGAGCGATAAATGTCTAAGAACCCGAACCAGGTTGGCTGGTACTATAACGAGAACAACTGCATCGCCTGCCGGGCGTGCGAGGCGGGGTGCAAACAGGAATTCGACCTCCCCGTTGGGGTGAAACGGCGGCGGGTTATCATCAAGGAGGAAGGGAAATACCCGGACATCCACGTTCGCTACATCTCGACAGCCTGCAATCACTGCACGGAGCCTTCCTGTCTGAAGGCGTGCCCCGTGGGGGCGATCACCAAGGAAGATCAGTTCGGCGTGGTCCTCATCAACCAGGAAAAGTGCATCGGCTGCAAGCGTTGCGCGGCGGCCTGTCCCTATGGGGCGCCCACATTCAACGAAAAGAAAAAGAAGATGGACAAGTGCACCCTTTGTGTCCATCGCTTGAAGGACGGACTCCCCCCGGCATGCGTCAGAACCTGCATGGGGTACGCTCTCTGGCACGGGAAGATGTCCGACATCATTGCCCAGAAAACGCCGCAGGAGACCTTCCAGCGACCACTGAAGGACACACTCCCCGGTTTTGCCGACCCCAAGCTGACGATACCGTCGGTCAAGTTTTCAGAGAACAAATAAGAAGGGAGACGAAGGGGCGGAGCGATTCCGCCCCTTCGGTTGTAAACCATGAACGAAGCACCAATAGACGGGCGTTTATGCGCCTTACTGAGCAGCATGTACCTATGCAAACCAACACGGGAATCCCTTGCAAGCTGGCGACAATTGCTGAGGGACGAACCCCTCAATGGGACGGATGAACTGGAAAAGGCACTCGATGCCGTGAATCTCGATTCGGAGGATGAACTCGACGGCCTTCTCTGGGACTACACCCGACTCTTCATCGGTCCGGACCGACTCCCGTGCCCTCCCTGGGAATCGGTCTACACCTCGCCTAAACGCCTCATGATGCAGGATGCCTATGACAAGGTCCGTGAGTTCTATACCCGGCTCGGAATCGAGGTCGGCAGCGCGGATGTCATGGCCGATCATATCGGGGCCGAGCTTAATTTTCTTGCAATTCTGTATGGCATAATTGAATCCGACCCGAAACAGTCGGTTTATGAAAATCTTGCAGAAGAATTCTTGACTAGTCATTTGCGGAACTGGGTCCCGCGTTTTACGACTGACATGGAAGAGGCCGCTGAAACCCTTTTTTATAGAGCAGTAGCGGGGATTACGAGGCAAGCGGTTACGCGGCCTTAATCTGAACAACCTGCGCCGAGACGTGACTAGCAGCGACCATAGGCGGGAAACTCTTCAACTGAGAACCGCGCCA
>JAJZUC010000099.1 GCA_021847245.1 Deltaproteobacteria bacterium
TGTCGCGGGTGTGGGCCCGCTCGTCCAGCATCCCCACCAGGGCGAAGAGGGCGCCGGTGGTGATGCCGTGGTTCACCATCTGGAGGATGGAGCCCGAGAGGGCCACCGGGCTCCAGGAGGCGATCCCGAGCGCCACGAACCCCATGTGCCCGACGCTGGAATAGGCCACCATCCGCTTCATGTCCTCCTGGGCGAAGGCGACCCACGAGGCGTAGAGGATCCCGGCCACCGCCAGGACGAAGAGGAGGGGGGCGAACCCCCGGGCCGCCGCGGGGAAGAGGGGATAGCCGAAGCGGAGCAGGCCGTAGGCCCCGGTCTTCAGCAGCAGCGCCGCCAGGATCACGCTCCCCGCCGTGGGGGCGTCGGTGTGGGCGTCGGGAAGCCAGGTGTGGAGCGGAAAGAGCGGGAACTTGATGGCGAAGGCGAGGAGAAACGCCCCGAAGAGCCACGGGGCCGCGGCGTGGGTGATCGGAACCTTCACGAGGAGCGGCAGGGCGAAGGTGTAGGCGCCGCTCTCGGCGCCGTGGATGAGATAGACCCCGATGATGGCGAGCAGCATCAGGAGTGAGCCCGCCAGCGTGTAGAGGAAAAACTTCACCGCCGAGTAGACCCGCCGGCCGTGCCCCCAGATCCCGATCAGGAAGAACATCGGGATCAGCATCAGCTCCCAGAAGAGGTAGAAGAGAAAGAGGTCCAGCGCCAGGAAGACCCCCACGATACCGCTCTCCATGAGGAGGATCAGAAAGTAGTGGAACCCGGTCCGCTCCGTCACCCCCCGCCACGACACGAGCATCGCCACCGCCGTAATGAAGGCGGTGAGGAGCACCATGAGGAGGCTGATCCCGTCCATCCCGAGGAGGTAGCGGATGCCGAAGCGCTCGATCCAGGCGGCATCCTCCCAGAGGAAGTACCCCGCCGGCGCCCCGGGGGCCGCCGGCATTCCCGGCGCAGCCATGAGGAGCCACCCCGAGAGCGCCAGCTCCGCCCCGGCAAACCCCAGGGCGATGGGGCGCACCGCTTTGCGGCAGTTCCAGACCGGCGCCAGACAGAGGCACCCCGCCAGGGGGAGGAGAATCAGGATGGTCAGGATGGGGTAGTCGGTCACGATCGTGTCCCCGTTTTCTGCATCACGGTTTGCGGCACTCCGTCACAGCTCGTTGCGGTAGCGGACCAGGAGATAGAAGCAGCCGACCCCCCCCGCCGCCATGAGGATATCCCGCAGCCACGGAATCGGCTTATCGAGCATGGAGTAGACGAGCGGATCGAGCAGGGCGGTCGTCAGCAGCCCGACGGCCCCCCACGAAAGAAGTTTCTTCACGGATCACCTTCCAAGCGGATTAGGCACCGGCGGCCGGCCGTTTTTAACCGGACCGGCCGTCACCAGATGAACGGGTCAACGGGAGTCGATTGAATCTTGTCCCGGTTGGCGTCCCAGAAGCCGCGCAACGACACGCCAAAGATATGCTGCTCGTTGTTCAGTATCGACCGGCAGAGCGGATGCCCCAATTTTACCTTGATGTAGGTCTCCCAGTCCGACAGTTCGGTCAGGGCGGGCGGCTTCAATAAAGACCATCCCCTGCCCGTGCGCGCCGATATGGACAGTATTTCGTCGAACATGTTCAACTGCCGGTAGACATACGCCTTCGCCTTGTAGAAAAGCTCGTCCTCCAGCGCCTCGTGCCGGCGGAAATAGTCCTCTTTTCGCGCGGCATTCTGCGACAGGTACTTCTGGATATCCGGGTTGTCGATGAGCAGCTTGTCGCCATCCAAAAGGCGATTCACGATAACGCTCGTCCGCTCCACCGATTGCGATATGCGGTCGCGCACAAACGCCGTTACCACCCATCCCGCGCTCACCACCGCAACAATGATCGTCCAATAAAGCTTCGCCTCGTCCATGTCTCGCCACCTCCCTGAGCGAAAAGACACTCACCCCGTTTCTTCCCCCACCCATCCCTCCCCCGCTGGGAGAGGGCAAGGAGTTCTCCCCCAGGAGGGGGGAATGTCGAGTAGTCAGGTTCGGCCTTAGTAACGGGGTCGGAAAACAGCGGCTTGCCCGCTGCTTTTACGTGGTTATACCCTCCTCTACAACTTCAACTGCTGTGCCATTGGCAACTAGAAACAATACTCCACCCGTAAACTCGCTGTAGTCTAAGTCTACTGCAATTACGGCATTGGCACCTACTGTATATGCTTCTTTGCGGAGGTCGTCTAAGCATATTGTCCTCGCTCGGCGTAAGATATTTTGGGCGACCATATCTCTTCCGCTAAATATGCCGGGAAATTTACCCATCAAGTCGGTAAAAATATTGACTCCACTCACACATTCTGACGTTACTATGTCAATGGTTTTGTTAATTTTGAATCCGGCAAGATGAGGGGCAGTGGTAAGTATGACGTTTTTCCAAGGCGGCGGGGGTGGCACTGGTTCGCTTGTATCAAGCTCCGCCCCACATAGACACCTTAGCATTTCATCCTGGTTTTCGTCTCCACAAGCATCACATTTCCAAGTCATAGGAACTCCGTTTAACAAGGTAACTATATTTTCAGGAGGTAAGCCAATTTGGTTCTTCTAAGAAGAATGACGTCATGGTGGGATAACCTGCCACCTTACATAATTTCTGGATCTCCAGGAATGAACGCAGGGATTTTTCTAAAGAAATCTGTAGAGTCGTTTCGGATAGCGTTTTGGCAAATTCGTATGTTTTTAATTTTTCTGTTAGATTTTCTGAAAAGTTACTCCAAGCGTTTGCTTCAGTGGGGTTCATACTCTCTGGCTTCTGTATTACAATTAGCGCATATTTCACAGTTTAGCTCCTTTTCTAGTGTTTTATGGCTAGTATCTGCCGGGGCGGTTTTGATTATCCTTAAAGCTCTGCTGGATCAAAATGTTTATTTGGGTAACATTATTCGGTATTTGACTTTTATTTATAGTGGTTTTGTTGGTGCGTCCTTCTTTCATTATGTCATAAAGCCACGCCGAAAAGACTCCAACAGCGGAGTCTGATGCGAAATCTATAATTAACTGCATGACTGGCTCCAGCTCAAACCCTTTTGTACTCTCTAGTCGGCTTATTACTCCGTCTTTTTGTAGCGCGTGTACATCGTGGGCAAGCTCTCTGTCGGTTGTTTCGAGCAAAATTTGATTTCTCATCACAGTCGCCTTTCATTTTTAGATTTTGTATAACTTGTTATTGACCGGTTCACGCGCGCACGCGCGTGAACCGCTGATCTGCCCGGATGGAATGCTTATCTTATGGCTTGTACTGTTCGGACTCTTCAGCCACCATGGCCGCCTCGTAGATGGTTTCAGGCGCAATATCCACTCCGTCCGGCCAGCAGAGTACGCCAAGTTCCCGGTTCAAGGTGACGGAATCGAAATAGTCCATGTCTGCAAACCGGCTGTAAACTACTCCGCGACCGACATATGAAGAGAGATCGACCGTGCCTCGGCGACCGTTGTCAAACACCAGTTCGAGGCGATATCCGCCAAGCTTTTTGAAGCTTATGATGTCGTGCCACATTGGGTAGTTACCCCCGTGTCAGCGCCGCCAGGAAATTCCCCAGTCCGGAAACGATGGACTGCATCACCGCCGGTTCGGGAATGGGAATGCGGAGGGAGCTTCTCCCGGTGGCTTCGTCCCGTTCAATGGAGAGTCCTAGGGGGGCGGCGGCTCCCTGCCTGCCGCCGTCCCCTGAAGCGGGCTGTTGGGCAAGGGCCTCGCCAAGCCCTGCCAGGAGGCGCGCACCCCCCATGAGCAGGTCGCGCAGTTGATCGGCCGAAACCGTCGCTGCCGGCTCCACAGCGGAAACAGCCTCTTCATCCGCCTCCTCGTCCATGACTGCGGTAACGGCAGCCGCCTCGGCCTGCTCCCGCAGCTCTTCCCCGGCGTCGCGGCGCTCAAGCCCTTCCGTCGCCTCCTCCACCGACGCCATGAACCGTTCCAGCTGCGACGGACCGAAGAGCACCGTGTCCTCGCCCCCCGCGTCCAGTGCCCCGGCGGCGAGAGAACTCTTGAAGCCGAGGAGCGACAGGATCCGCTCCTCGATGGAGCCACGGCTTACGAAGTTGACGATCCGGACGTTTTTCTTCTGCCCCATCCGGTGGATCCGGGCGATCCGCTGTTCCAGCACCGCCGGATTCCAGGGGATGTCCATATTGATCACCACCGAGCCGCTCTGGAGGTTGAGCCCCACCCCTCCCGCGTCGGTAGAGAGAAAGACCTTGCAGGCCGGGTCCTCCCGGAACCGCTCCATGAGTCCCCTGCGCTCCTTAGATGGCACCGAGCCGTTCAGGTGTACGTAGCCGATGCCGTTTCGGGTGAGCACCTCCTCCACAAGCCCGTTCATCAGGAGCCACTGGCTGAAGATGACCACCTTCTCGCCCCCTCCGTCACCAGCTCGCCGAGGAGGGTCTCCAGCTCCCCCAGCTTGGGGCCGCTTTTGGTCTTCTTGTCCACGAGCCAGGTGTTGTCCGCCGCCATCCGCATGGAGGCAAGCGCCATCTGGAGCCGCCGCTGGTCCGCCTCGCAGAGGAAGCGTTGCCGCCGCCACTTGGCCACCAGCTGCGCCACCATGTCGCCGTATTCGTCGTGGATCTGCCGCTGCCTGCTTCGTTTATCCGGTCCGCTTTACATCTTCGCATATACGTCGCGGTATTGTTCGTGTCAATCCAACCCCCACCCCCACGCCAGCCACCCCAGGATCAGCGCCAACCCGGCCGCGAAGCTGAGGAGATAGACCGACACCCGCCCGCAGCTCCACCGGCCCAAGCCCTGGCCGGCCGTGCCGAGGCCGTCGGCCAGGCGGTCGAGGGAATCGTCGATCACCCCTTCGTCCACCCGGCGCCAGAGGAAGCCGGCCAAGGCCTCGTAGGGGCGGATGACGAGGAGTCGGTAGAGGGAGTCCGCGTACCAGCCGTTCAGGAGGAAGGCGGTCATCCCCCGTGGCGTGGTGGCGGCCTCTTCGAGCCGCTTCTGCCGCCGCGCCCCGCCGTAGCGGAGATGGGCCGCGGCGAGGCCGGCGAGGGAGACCGCGGCGGCAATCCCCTGGAGCGCCAGCTCCCCGCCGGGGGAAAGCTGCACCGCGCCGTCCCTGAGGGCGGTGGTGAAGAAGCGCCCGAGCCACCCTGCCGAGAGGTATTCCGGCAGGTTCAGGAGGCCGCCGAAGAGCCCCAGGAGCGCCAGGGGGGGGAGCATGAATTCCATGACCCGGGGGAAGCGGTGGGTCGTTTCCCCCTCGCCGCCGAAGACAAGGTAGAGCATCCGGAAGGTGTAGACGGCGGTGATGAAGGCGGTGACGAGGCCAAGGCCGTAGAGCCCGCCGTAAAGGAGCCCCCCCTTGGCCCAGGCCGCCGCCAGGATGGCGTCCTTGCTGAAGAAGCCGCCGGTGGGGGGAAGACCGGCGAGGCAGGCGGCCCCGGCGAGGAAGGCGCCGAAGGTCAAGGGGAGCCCCTTGCGCACCCCTCCCATCCGGAAGATGTCCTGCTCGTGGTGCAGGGCGGCGATGACGCAGCCGGCGCCGAGGAAGAGGAGCGCCTTGAAGAAGGCATGGACCAGGAGGTGGAAGGTGGCGGCGGTGACGGCGCCGCAGCCGACCCCGAGCATCATGTAGCCGATCTGGCTGATGGTGGAGTAGGCAAGGATCCTTTTGAGGTCCCGCTGGGCCAGGGCGCACGAGGCGCCGAAGAAGGCGGAGGCGGCCCCGGTGACCGCCACGGCGGCCATGACCGCCGGCGAGGCGCCGAAGAGGGGGTACATCCGGGCCAACAGGTAGACCCCGGCGGTGACCATGGTGGCGGCGTGGATCTGGGCCGAGACCGGGGTGGGGCCGGCCATGGCGTCGGGAAGCCAGACCATGAGCGGCACCTGGGCCGACTTCCCCATGGCGCCCGCCAGAAAGAGGAGCCCCAGGGCCGTGACGACCCCGGCCGACACGACTCCCCCCATCTGGTTGATCTGGGCGATGGACTCGGTGCGGAAGAGCTGGAAGCACCAGACGATGCCGATGCCGAAGAGGGTGTCGCCGATCCGGGTGGTGATGAACGCCTTGCGGCCGGCGTCGGCGTTCTTCTTCTCGGTGTACCAGAAGCCGATGAGGGCGTAGGAGCAGAAGCCGACCCCCTCCCACCCGAGGTAGAGGAGCGGCAGGTTCTCCGCCAGCACCAGCACCAGCATGGCGAAGACGAAGATGTTGAGCAGGGCGAAGAAGCGGGCCTGGTCCCCCTCCCCCGCCATGTACCCCACGGCATAGACGTGAATCAGGCCGCAGACGAAAGTGATCATGAGGGTCATCACCAGCGAGAGGGGATCGAGGTAAAGGGTGACGGGGGCCGCGAAATCGAAGTCTGCCAGCCAGGTGGCAAGCTCCACCGTCACCGGGGCGCGGTACGCCCCGAAGGTAAGGAGCCCGCAGACGAAGGCCCCCCAGACCGAGGCGCAGGCCAGGGTCTCGCTCAGCCGGCGCGGGAGCTTGCGCCCGATGAGGGCGTTGACGGCGCCGCCAAGGAGGGGGAACAGGAGTATGAGGGTGAGGTAGAGTTTCATCCCTTCAGCTCGCTGAACTCATCGGCCGCCACCGTCTTCTTCCGCCGGTGGAGGTAGACCACCATCGCCAGGGCGAGGGAGACCTCGGCGGAGGTCATGGCCATGATGAGGAGGGAGAAGACCTGACCGTCGGCCATCCCCCACCGCGCCGCGCCTCCCACGAAGGCGAGCATGGCGGCGTTCAGCATGATCTCGATGCCGATCAGGAGCATGATCAGGTTCATCCGCCAGACCAGGATGCAGACGAGCCCCAGGGCGAAGAGGATCCCGGCGAGGATCAGGACGTGCTCGAAGGGGACGATCATTTCTCCCTCCGTTTACCCAGATAGAGCGCCCCCACCAGCGCGAAGAGAAGCTGCATGGAGATCACCTCCACCGCCACTCCGTACTTCCCGAAGAGCGCCAGAGCGAACTCCTTCACGCCGATCGCCTTCCCCGCCGGCGCAACCGCCGGGGCGCGGGCAGCGAAGAGGGTGAGGGCCGCCGCCAGGGTCACGGCGCCGAGCAGAAGCGCCGGCCACCAGTCGCGGCGGCCGGGGAGGCGCGCCCGCTCCGGGTGCCCCAGGTCGAGCATCATGATCACGAAGAGGAAGAGGACCATGATGGCGCCGGCGTAGATGATCACCTCGAAGACCGCCACCACCGGCGCCCCCAGCAGGAAGAAGATCACCGAAAGGGCGAAGAACGAGGTGACGAGGTAGACGATGGCGTGCACCGCGTGCTTCTCCGCGATGGCGAAGAGCGTGGCGACGACGGTCACCGCGGCGAGGATGTAGAAAATTGCCTGTTCCATCTCGGGTTACAATCTACCATATCGGGGCCGGATTGCAGAAAAAAAGGGGCTTCCCCAGGCAGTTTTCTGCCGGAGAAGCCCCTTGTTTTCTCCCCTGTTCCGGGTCGCTGCTGCTACTTGTAGTAACCCACCGCGCAGACCTGGTCGTCGACCTTCGTGACGAAGCTCACCTTGGGCACCGGATCGGTGCTCCCGGGCCGCGGCCACATGTAGGAAACCTCGCTGATGGTTCCCTCCTTGGCGATGGCATACATCTCCTCGCCGAGGGCCTTTCCCGCCTTGTCCTTCAGCCCCTTCAGGCTCTTGCCCACCAGCGTCGGATGGGCGGTGAAGTTGCCGTCGGGCCCCCCGCAGAACGGATAGAGGTCGCGGTCCTTGAAGCCGTCCTCTCCCTTGGTGAACTTGGCGAGGGCCTCGGCCTTGTTGGCCTTGACGGCGGCAACGGCCCGCTCCAGCATGGCCCTGGCCTCGTCGGCGGTGCCGAA
>JAJZUC010000100.1 GCA_021847245.1 Deltaproteobacteria bacterium
TCCGGGCGACCTTCTCCGGCACCATCGACAGGATCATCATGCAGGGGGCCGACGGCAGCATCGTCCAGAAGGGGCAGCCGCTCTTCAAGGTCACCCCGGACGAGAAGTTCGTCGAGGTCAACCCCGAGGAGATCGAGCAGCTCAGGCGCGAACGGACCTCCGCCTACCTCAGGGCCGTTCTCTGACCGACTGGAAGCACAAACAACTCTTACGCTCGGGAGGACACCGTGAGAAAAGGAAAGCTTATTGTCGTCGAGGGGATCAGCGGCTCCGGCCAGCAGGTCAAGGCGGCCATCGTCGGCCTGCACAAGGCGCTGGTGGAGCTGAAATACGATGTGGTCGAATGCGCCAACCCCGATTCGGGGCGGGCCCAGGAGCTGGGGATTGCCAACATGATCAACTGGCCGTTCGGCAAGAATGCCAGGGCCGACTTCATCTTCGAAGGTGCCGTGCGGGCGGAAATATTCAAGAACATCGTCGAGCCTGCCCTGCAGCAGGACAAGATCGTCCTGTGCAAGCAATCGAGCATTTCCTCCCTGGCCAATGCCTGGGTGAGCGGCTATACCGGGCATTTCGACGTACTGCGCCACCTCGACAAGATTTCCAGAGGCTTTCTCTTCGAGGACGAGATTTACCCGGACCTGACCCTGTTCCTCGATGTGCCGGCCCAGGAGGCCTTCGAACGGATCGAGGATGTCCTGCAGATCCATCACGAAGGGGGGATCGAATACTACGAAAAGATGCGGGAGTTCTATCTCCGGGAGATCCCCCGCTGGCACGGCGTCAGAATCGACGCCTCGACCAGCAGGCCGGAAGAGGAGATAAACGCCGACATCTGGAACGTGGTCACGAACATCCTCTGACCGGAAGGCTCCCGACGCGCCCCTGCGGAAGACACTGCCGGGGCCGTCGCTTTTTTCGGGGCATGATCATCAACACACCAGAAGGAGAGATCCATGAGCATCAGCGACAAAAAACAGGCCTGGCAGGATGCTGTCGTGGCAAAAAATATCGCCAAGGCCCCCGAGCGCAAGGCGGAATTCCGGACCACCTCCGGCATCGAGATGGAGCGCTGCTTCACCCCCGGCTTCGACTACCCGGAATATGAGGATAACCTCGGGTTCCCCGGCCAGTATCCCTTCACCCGCGGCGTGCAGCCGACCATGTACCGGGGCCGCTTCTGGACCATGCGCCAGTACGCCGGCTTCGGCACCGCCAGGGAATCCAACGAGCGTTACAAGTATCTCCTCCAGGCGGGGCAGACCGGCCTCTCCGTCGCCTTCGACCTTCCGACCCAGATGGGATACGACTCCGACGCCGCCATGGCCGCCGGCGAGGTGGGGAAGGTCGGGGTCGCCATCGACTCCCTGGCCGACATGGAGATCCTCTTCGACGGCATCCCCCTCGACCAGGTCTCCACCTCCATGACCATCAACTCCACCGCGGCGATCCTGCTGGCCATGTACATTGCAGTGGCCGAGAAACAGGGGGTCTCCCCCGACAGGATTTCCGGGACCATCCAGAACGACATCCTCAAGGAATACATGGCCCGGGGGACATACATCTACCCCCCCAGGGAGTCGATGCGGATCATCACCGACATCTTCGCCTACTGCAAGGACCATGTCCCCAAGTGGAACACCATCTCCATCTCCGGCTATCACATCCGGGAGGCCGGCTCCTCCGCCGTGCAGGAAGTCGCCTTCACCCTGGCCGACGGCATCGCCTACGTGGAGGCGGCCCTCAAGGCGGGGCTCGAGGTCGACGAGTTCGCCCCGCGGCTTGCCTTCTTCTTCAACGCCCACAACAACCTCCTGGAAGAGGTGGCCAAGTTCCGGGCGGCCCGCCGGATGTGGGCGAGGATCATGAAGGAGCGGTTCGGCGCCAGGGATCCGCGCTCCATGATGCTTCGCTTCCACACCCAGACCGCCGGCTGCACCCTCACCGCCCAGCAGCCCGACAACAACATCATGCGGGTCACCATCCAGGCCCTGGCCGCTGTTCTGGGAGGGACCCAGTCGCTCCACACCAACTCCCGCGACGAGGCCCTGGCCCTCCCCACCGAAGACTCCGTCCGGATCGCGCTCCGCACCCAGCAGGTGATCGCCTGCGAATCGGGGGCGGCCGACTCCATCGATCCCCTGGCGGGAAGCTTCCTCGTGGAGTCCCTCACCGACCAGATCGAGAAGGCCGCCACCGAGTACATCGAGAAGATCGACCGGCTGGGCGGGGCCGTCGAGGCCATTTCCCGCGGCTTCCAGCAGAAGGAGATCCAGGACTCGGCCTACGCCTACCAGCGGGCCATCGAAACCGAGGAGATGATCATCGTCGGCGTCAACAGGTTCACCATCCAGAACGAGCCCCAGCCCGAACTCCTCAAGATCAAGGAAGAGGTGGAGATCGCCCAGAAGAAGGCCTTGGCCGCCATGAAAGCGAAGCGGGACGAGGCAAAGGTCCGGGAGGCCCTTGCGACCCTGGAAAAGGCCGCCAAAGGTACCGACAACCTCATGCCGCCGATCCTGGGTGCCGTAAAGGCCTACGCCACCTTGGGCGAAATCGCCAACGTCCTGCGCGACGTCTTCGGTGTCCACCGGGAGACGGTGGTGCTGTAATCTGTTGTGAGACGTGAGAAGTGAGACGTCTCTACTTCTCACGTCTCACTTCTCACATCTCACGGGGTAAATATGCTCACCAAAATCAATCACATCGGCATCGCCGTCGCATCCCTCGAAGAAACGATCCCCTTCTACCGCGACCGGCTCGGCATGACGTTCAAGGGTACGGAGGAAGTACCGGAGCAGAAGGTGAGAGTCGCCTTTCTTCAGATCGGCGCATCCAAGATCGAGCTCCTGGAGCCGACCTCTGCCGAAAGTCCCATCGCGAAGTTTCTGGAGAAAAGCGGTCCCGGCATCCATCACATCGCCTACGAGGTGGAAGACATCGAAGCAGCAATCGCCAGGCTCATGGCCGACGGCGCCCGCATGATCGACAGCGTACCGCGCCACGGGGCCCACGGAACGCGGATCGCCTTCGTCCATCCCAAGAGCAGCGGAGGCGTGCTGACGGAACTCTGCCAAGGGGGCCACTGACCTCTACGAAAGATGAGAAACCTGCGTATCAAAAATCGTAAAACTGCTCTAACACCGCGTCAGCTCGACGCAAAATCGTGATTTTTTTCTTGACAATCTCGGGGAAAGATTTATAGTGTCCCCAAAATTTTAGAACGCCATTTTGCTTTTTCCCGAAACGTCCGGAGACCCAGCATCGGAGCCTCACAAAAAAGCTTTGCAGTTAGGCATAGTTAGCTGAATAGTTCTTGACAACACAACTTGAATGAGTATTATCTCACCCTTGTTATGAAAGTGCGGGTGTCAATGCCGACCAGAACCGTTTTCAAAACCACACGCGTGGCAAAGTGCAAGGCAACGTGACGTGCCAACGACCCTTTTCTCGTCCCTCGATGGAGGGAACGGAAAAGGGTCTTGTTTTTGGAGGGGGTACTTACCAGTTTATTCGCTCTGGACATTTTCAAAACGGAAAGGTGGTGATTTTCCCTCAGGTACGAACTCTTGCAGCACCCAATTCACTCTATGCAATTTATCACCAATGAAGGAGGCAACTGATGAAAAAGAAGCTTTTGGCAGTAGTCGCTGCCGGTGCGGTCACCGCCGCGACGGCGGTTCCGGCCCTGGCACTGGAGAACGAGTTCCACGGCATGTTCCGGGTCAAGGGAACGATCTCCAACTATAACGGTGCGGGCGCGTTCGCAGGCCTTCTCGCTCCCTCGGACAATCCGAAGACCAAGAACTTCGTCGACCAGCGCGCTCGTCTCATGTACATCGCCAAGGCCAACGACGATCTGAAACTGGTCACCCACTTCGAGATCGACTCCCAGTGGGGCGACAATTCCTATACGGTTGGCCGCAACGATGGTGGTGCCCTGGGTGCGGACCAGATCAACCTCGAAACCAAGAACGTCTACCTCGATTTCAACATCCCCGCAGTCCCGGTGAACATGAAGGTCGGCATGCAGCCCTTCACCGACGCCTACAAGGGGATCTTCATCAACGCCGACGCGGCCGGCGCCCTCGCCACCGCCAAGTACGGCAGCTTCACCAACGCCCTCGGCTGGTTCCGCCTGGATGACCGGGGCGGACTCACCGGGAAGAACGCCCGCGACCTCCTCATCCTCGACGGCAAGTATGCCGTCAACAAGAACCTCAACGTCGGCGGGTCGTACTACCTGTACAATGACGACAACTCTACGTTCGCAAACGGAGTAGCTGGCACAGCGCAGGATGTCATCGTCCACACCGTCGGCGTCAATGGCGAGGCGAACCTGGGTCTGGTGACCGTGGACGGCTTCGCCCTCTACCAGTTCGGCAATGCCGGCACCAAGCATGTCAGCGCCTGGGCCGCCAACGCCGGGGCCAAGGCAAAGGTCGGCATCGGCATCCTCCGCGCCCAGTTCCTCTACACCTCCGGCGAGGGGGATACGACCCGCAACACCTCCAATGCCTTCGTGCCGGTTACGAACCACACCTCCGGTGCCAACGCGGAGAACACCTTCTACCCTGCCGACATGCGGATCATCCTGCGTGACAAGTTCGGGACCACCGACGACCACGCCATAATCTACAACACCGACAACCAGAGCCAGGGGATCATCGGCGGCTTCATCGGCTACGATGCCAACATCACCCCGAAGGTCTTCGCCAACGCCAACGCCGGTTTCGTGGCAACGGCCAAGCGCAACACCGTAACCGAATCCAGCAGCAAATACATGGGCACCGAGCTTAACGCCGAGGTGGGGTATAAGCTCTACGACAACCTCACCACCAGCCTCCAGGGTGCCTACGTGATCCTTGGCGACTACTACAAGGGAACCGGCGGCGCCGCTCCCGGCAAGATCCCCAACGATCCGTTCCTGAGCCGGGTCGTGCTGAACTACGCATTCTAAACCACGTTAAACTAAGAAAAAGAGCCGGGATCTTCCGGCTCTTTTTTCCCGTTTGACAAGATCCGAAAAGCTGCTCTAATTAAACCATAGTTCTAAACTTCTCAGATGGAGGTCACCCAATGAAAAAGATTGCAGTTATGGTAATGGCAGCAGTCATGATGTCGGCAACCGTTCCGGCACTTGCCCAAATGACCAAGGAAGAAAAGAACCAGTGCCTCCTTGCCTCGAAAAACTGCGCCAACGAGGTCGACAGCATCCAGAAGAAGATCAGGAAGCTTAACGCCGAGATCAAGAAGGGGAAGAAGGTCTACTCCGCCGAGGAGATCAAGAAACTCAACGCCAAGCTGAAGGAAGCCGAGGACATGCTCGACACCCTGCTGCAGGGGGGCCAGTAAGTCCGGATTGCGACCAACCAGGCAAAATGGAAGGGGAGAGGCAACTCTCCCCTCTTTTTTTGTATCCGCACCCCGCCAGGCTTTACCCACGCCCCATCAGGCCACTATTGCTTTGACATCGGGATGATCGGTTTGCGATAATCGGCCAATCCAAGGCGGAGCCCATGAATCCAACCGTAAAGAACTGGATAGCCACATCGAACTACGACCTGCGCACCGCCGAGGCCATGCTCAAGGCTGGCCGGTATCTGTACGTGGTTTTCATGTGCCACCTCGCCCTTGAAAAAATGCTGAAGGCAATCCTGGCCAATTCATTCCCCGACTCCACTCCCCCAAAAATCCATAGTCTTGTACGGCTATACAAAAAAGCCGGACTTGCTTTGCCTGAAAATTTCATGGAATTTGTTGAACAGCTGGACAATGTGAGCATCGTTACCAGGTATCCGGAAGACCTTAGTACTCTTTCCAGGGAATTCAACCAGGCAAGGGCCAGGGAAGTTCTTGGAGAGACGAGGAAACTGCTAAAATGGCTCAAGCAATCGATGTCAGAGAAATCGTAGAGCGTTACCTGAAGAACCTCGCCTCGCTTGGTGTGCCCGTCCAAAAGGCCTTTATTTTTGGATCACAGGCAACGGGTCTCGCCGATGAAGACAGCGATATTGACCTTGCTGTCATCTCACCCTACTTCGAACGGATGGGCCTGTGGGACAAAGCAAAAGTACTGGGAAGAGCAACCCGTGACATCCCCTACCCGATGGATGTTCTGGGCTACGCTCCTTCCCAGCTGAGAAAGATTCGCCCGGGGACACTATTGGCTGAGATTGTCAAGAATGGCATCGAGATTCGCCAGAACTGACCCTAGAGGCATCCAACTATTAATAACTCAACCCAGGAGCAACGATGAAAAGACTTTCCCTTCTCTGCGCAGTTCTGATTGTGGCCCTCATGAGCGCCTCCACCCTTTTCGCCGCCCAGATCAGGGTCTACGTCTCGGAGTTCTCGATTACCGGCGCCGCCAACAAGGATGAGCTGAAGACGACCCTCCAGACGTTGCTCGCCTCGCGCCTGAGCAGCGATTCGGTGCTTACGGTGGACTCTCCCGTGGGGGCCGACGTGCAGGTGAAGGGAAGCTACATCGCCTTCGGAAAGATCTTCAGCCTCGACGCGGTGGCCAAAGACGCAAGCGGCCGGGTCATCGCCCGGTCGTTCCAGCAGGGGGAGAGCCAGGACGAACTGATCCCCGCCGCCGGGAAGCTGGGCCAGGCCCTGGCAGCGGAGATCACCGCGAAGGTCAAGCCCGGGACGGCGATGGCTCCACAGCCGGTTCCCGCGCCGGTGCCGGCGGCTCCCTCAGACGTGGTTCGCCCCGCCGCTCCCCGGCCGGCCACGGATGTGGTGAAGGCATCCACCACCAGCGACATCGTGAAGCCCCAGGAACTTACCCGCACCGCGACGGGGGGATGGATGAGCCAGCGGCTCACGGGCACCCTCATCGGCATCGCCCCGGGCAAGGCGGCGGCCGACGGAACGCAGGATTACTACCTGACCGACGAGCAGAGCCTGCGCCTCTATCGCAAGGGAGACTCCCTGAAGCTGGTTGCCGAGGTGTCCTTTTCTCCCCGCGAGAGGGTGATCGCCATCGATTCGGCCGACCTGGACGGCGACGGGATTCCCGAGGCCTACGTGACCATCGTGGACGGCGACTCGCTTGCCTCGCAGGTCTGGGTGGCGGAGAAGGACTCTCTCAAGCGCGTTGCGGCCGGGCTCCCCTATTACTTCCGGGGAATCGACCTCAACGGCAAGGACCACAGGATCTTCGCCCAGCAGATGAGCACCGACCGCGACTATTACGGCGACGTCTTCGAGGTGGTCAAAAAGGGTGACCGGTACGAGCTGACCGCCCCCCTGAAGCTTCCCCGCTTCGGCACGATCTACAACTTCAACCGGTTCAGGGATGCGAGCGGCAACGTATTCTACGTAGTCATCAATGACGACGGCTATCTCATTGTCTATTCGGCGGCAGGCGAGGAGTTGTGGCGGAGCAGCGACAAATTCGGCGGCTCGGAGACCTACTTCAAGCGGGAAGACCTGGCCAACATCCGGACCACCGGCGACCAGTTCCGCTGGATATTCCTGGAGCAGCGGATCACGGTGACCCCGGCGGGGGAGATTATCGTGCCGAAGAACGAGGGGATGTTCGTCATCGGCAACAATCGCGCTTACAAGAAGAGCAGTGTCTATGCCTTCACCTGGACCGGCTCGTCCCTGGACGAGATCTGGCACACCAAACAGAGCCAGAACTATCTGGCCGACTACTTCTTTGACTCCGCCCGAAAGGAACTTGTGGCACTGGAAGTGGTGAAGAAGGAAGGGCTCATCAGCAAAGGGGCCAGCGTGGTGGCGGTGAAGAGGGTGGAGTAACTAAGTAGATTTTCATCCCAACGGGACTCCAAAG
>JAJZUC010000022.1 GCA_021847245.1 Deltaproteobacteria bacterium
GTTGGCCAGGGCGGCGACGACCCATTTCTTGGCGTTGGTGTAGGCATCCCGCGTCGCCGTGATGCTCTTCTCCGCCTCCTGCAGTTCGAGGTACGCCTTCCTGATCTGGAGGGGGATATTGGTCTCCGCATAGGTCCTGGTGCTCAGGAGCCGGTCGTACCGGGCCTGCTCCGCCGCCACCTTGGCCCCGGTGATCCCGAAGTCGAGCTTCCATTTGAGCCCCAGGGCCACCCCACCCCAGAGGTGGTTGAACTGGTCGGGGACCCAGGGGTTGCTGACCCGGTCCCGTTTCTCGGCATAGGCCGCGGAGAGGTAGCCGCCGAGGAAGAAGTCGGGCCAGTAGGCCGCCTTTGCCGCCTCCACGAGCGCCTGGCGTGCCAGGAGCCCTTCCCTGACCTGCCGGTACTCGGGGCGCTGGGTCCGGGACGCATCGAGGTATGTCGGCAGGGGAGCCGTCACCGTCTCGTCGGGGGTGAGCCGCCCGGTCGCTATGTCGAACGGCGCGTCGGGGGGGAGCCCGATCCGGGTGCGCAGCGCCGCAAGGGCGAGCTCTTCCCCTTTCCGCGCCTCTTCCAGGTACTTGGCGACCTCCCCGGAAAAGGCGTCCAGCTTGTAGATATCCAGGTCGTCCACGTTGGGGGAACCCTTGTCGAGGTATTCCCGGGCCTTCTTCCTCGCCTTGTCCAGGTCCTCCTGCACCTCCAGCACCACCTCTTTCAGCTCCCGGGCGAGGAGGAGGCCGTAGTAGTACTCCTTCACCTGCAGCGTCACCTCGTTGCGCCGCTGTTCCTTCTTCGCCCGGTCCACCTCGATCCCGTGGCTTGCGGCCTTCATGCTCTCGCTGATCTTGCCGAAGGTGTAGAGGGGCTGCACCAGGGTCGCGTCACCCCGGGTGAACCAGGTGAGCCGGTCCGTCTGGTTGATGCTGTCGGGAGAGGAAACCTGGTTTCCCCGCGCCTGGGGGACGGGACCGATGAGCCCGAGAAAATCGACCTGGGGATAACGGTGCGCCTTCGCCTCAGCCAGCTTCGATGCGGCCAGATCGATGTCCGCCTGGGATTCCCCCAGTTCCGGGGCGACGGTGAGGGCATTCCTGATGCAGTCGTTGAGGTCGAGGACGCGCTTTCCCCCGTCGGTCCCGGCGGCACGACCGGCCGTGGCGCCGAGAAGGAGCATGCCGCAGACAAGTGCCGATAATGCTTTCATCTTCATGGTCTCCCTCCGTCAGTCAACCTTTCCATGGATGTATTTGCTGAGCAACTCCTCCAGGTCCACGGACGACTCGGTGTCGAGAATCGTGCCGTTGTTGGCGATGATCTTGTCGGACCCCCCCGGGGAGAGATTGATGAACTTGTCGCCGATGATCCCCCGGGTGCGGACCGAGGCGATGGTGTCGTCCTGGAGCTTGACCCCCACCCGGATCTTCAGGTGGACCCGGGCCCGGTCGGTCTTCTGGTCGAGATCGATCCGGTCGACCCGCCCCACCTCCCCCCCCGCCAGCTCCACGGACGCTCCGTCCTTGAGCCCGGAAATGGAGTCGAACTCGGCACTCACCTCGTAGTAATCCCCCCCCACGAGCTCCATCTTGCCGAGCTTGATGGAGAGCCAGGAGAGGCAGAGGAGGCCGGCGAGGACGAAGAGCCCGACGATCAGTTCAAGGGTGATTCTTTTCATGGCTGCACCTGTATCATGATTACCTTTGGAAGCTTATGTTTCCCGGCAGCTTCGGAAGAAAACGGCCTCACACGAAGTGGATCGGTCCTTCCAGGCTGCCGCTGATGAACTGCTTCACCACCGGGTGTTCGGAGCGCTGGATCTCCTCCGGGGTCCCCATCTCGATGATCCTGCCGCGGTAGAGCATCGCCACGTAGTCCGAGATGTCGAAGATCTCCGGGATCTCGTGGGAGACGATCACCGCCGTGAAGCCGAACCGGCTGTGGGTATCCTTGATCAACTGGTGGATGGCGCGGCAGATGATCGGGTCGAGGCCGGTGGTCGGCTCGTCGAAGAGGATGATCCGCGGGTTGAGGAGCAGCGCCCGGGCAAGCCCCACCCGCTTCTTCATCCCGCCGGAGAGCTCGTCGGGGAACTTGTCGTCCACCCCCTTGAGCCCCACGTGCTCCAGCGCCTCGTGGACCTTGTCGCGGATCTCGTCGCGGGAGAGCCGGGTCTTCTCCTCCAGCGGAAAGGCGACGTTCTCGAAGACGCTCATGGAGTCGAAGAGGGCGGCGTTCTGGAAGAGCATCCCGAACCGCTCCCGCACCCGGTTGAGTTCTCCCCGCCGCATGACGGTGATGTCCTCCCCCTCGACGTAGACCTTGCCCGCGTCGGGCTGCAGCAGGCCGATCATATGCTTGAGCAGCACGCTCTTCCCCTCCCCCGAGGGGCCGATCACCGCGGTGATCTTCCCGGGCGGGATCTCCACCGAGAGCCGGTCGAGAACCACCTGGCTGCCGAACGACTTTTCCACCTCGACGAGCTTGATCACAGCATCACCGACGTCAGGAAATAATCCCACACCAGCACCAGCACCGACGCCATCACCACCGCCTCGGTGGTGGCCCGGGAGACCCCCTCGGCGCCGTGGCCGGCGTAGTACCCCTTGTAGCAGCAGATCCAGGAGAT
Source organism: Deltaproteobacteria bacterium (assembly GCA_021847245.1). Lineage (GTDB taxonomy): Bacteria > Desulfobacterota > Desulfuromonadia > Geobacterales > Geobacteraceae > Geobacter. The sequence continues at coordinate 2,626 of JAJZUC010000022.1, forward strand.
GATGACGCCGAAGGAGACCGACTTGACGAAGCCGGACCAGACGTCCTTCCACTCGACGCTCTTCTCCATCTGGTAGAAGTAGGCCCCCTCGTTCACCCCGAGGAGCTTCACCCCCACGAGGTAGCCGCCGTAGATCCCGACCACGTCGAAGATGGCGCAGAGAAGCGGCAGCGCCACCAGCGCCCCGAGCACCTTGGGGGAGACGAGATACTTGAACGGCTCCAGCGCCATGGTCTTGAGGGCGTCGATCTGCTCGGTGATCTTCTTGATCCCGATCTCGGCGGTGATGGCGCTTCCGGCCCGTCCCGTCACCATCAGGGCCGAGAGGACCGGCCCCAGCTCCCGGATGAGGGAGAGGGCCACGGCCGAGCCGAGGAGCCCCTCGGAGCCGAACTTGGCCAGGGTGTAGTACCCCTGGAGCCCGAGGACCATGCCGGTGAAGGCGGCGGTGAGAAAGATGACGAAGAGGGATTTGGCGCCGATGAAATGGACCTGCTTGAAGACGTGGATCGGTTTCCCCGGGTCGCGGACGATGATGTAGAGGGCGTAGAGGATGAAGATCAGCATCCGCCCCATCTCGCGGACGACGAAGAGGGTGACGGCGCCCAGTTTTTCGATGACGTCACGCACGAAGGGGCTCCCGCAAATGGCGTTGTCGGAAAACTAAGTATAGGTGAAGATGGCGCGATGTAAAGGCGCCGGGGCTGGCACCGTCTCAGCCGACCTCCGCGGGGGTCCGTCCCGTACCCCTCCAGCGGATCAGGAGTCTGACCGTCTCCCGCTCGTGGTGGACAAGCGACCGTATCCGGTCGAGGATCGTCAGAAAGAGCAGGGCTTCGTTGGGGGGACAGAGCCCTCCCGCGACGCGTCGCTCGTGGTCGGTGGCCGACTTCTGGCAAGAACGGAGCAGCTCGCGGCACACTCTGCAGACCGCGTGGAGATGACTCTCATGGCCGGTCCTGACTGCTTCTGCGAGGGTGCAGAGGATCATCTCCTGCTGTGTGCAGAGGGAGTCTGTCTGCTCGGCAGCCTTTTCGCAGAGCGACATCCCCTTCCCGGTCTGCTCGTACAGCGCTTCCATCAGGCTGAGGATCGTCGCGACCACCACGTGCAGGTGAGTAAGGATGCTCTGGTAGCGGAACAGCCGGCTCCTGCTCCTCACCGGCATTCCGATCACCCGTTCGTCTTCCCGTACCGCCGTGAAGGCGATCTCCTCGATCAGGTCGTGCAGCTCCTTGAGGTCGTCGGCCGGCAGGGCTTTCCGGCGGAAGAAGGCATCTCTCCCTCTCCCGAGAATGGCGGCGACCCTGTCGATGATCGCGCCTATCTCATCCGTCTGTTCCTGCAGGGGGGGTTCGTGTGGCATCGTTTGTCGATCCTTCCGTCTGGCTCAGAGAATGAAGTCGGTGGAGAGAAAGTTGGAGCGGTGCTCCCGCACGATGTCGGCGATGATCCCCTTGTTGGGCTCACTCTCCTTGGCCGCCACCAGGGTCCGGATCGAGAAGGCCCGCAGGGCGTCGGAGACCGAGAGGGTCCCGACGGCCGAATCCTTCCGGCCGGTGAAGGGGAAGACGTCGGGGCCCCGCTGGCACTGGCTGTTGATGTTGACCCGGGAGACCTGGTTCACCAGCGGGTCGATGAGGGTTGCCAGAAGCTGCGGGTCGCGGCCGAAGATGCTCACCTGCTGGCCGTAGTCCGACTCCTCGATGTAGCGGACCGGCTCCGCCGTATCGGTGAACGGGACCACCGGCACCACCGGACCGAACTGCTCCTCGGTGTAGAGGCGCATCCGCGGCGTGACGGGATAGACGAGGGCCGGGTGGAAGTAGGTGCCGGCGACGCTCCCCCCCTCTTCGTTCATGACCCGGGCGCCGTGGCGCACGGCGTCGTCAACGAGCCCCGCGAGATAGACCGTCTTCCCCGGTTCGGGAAGGGGGGTGAGCATCACCGCGGGGTCCCAGGGAAGGCCGATGCCGACGGCGGAGAGGGTCCGGGAGAAGAGGGCGAGGAACTGCTCCGCCACCGATTCGTGGGCGAAGATGATCTTGATGGCGGTGCAGCGCTGGCCGTTGAAGGTGAGGCTCCCGGCGAGGCACTCCTCCACCGCCACGTGCAGGTCGGCATCGGGGAGGATGATGGCGGGGTTCTTCGCCTCCAGCCCCAGCACCGACCGGAGCCGGTGGGGCTTCGGGTGCTCCTTGTGGAGGGCGTTGGCCGCGCCGCTCGTCCCGATGAAGGCGAGGATGTCGACCCGTCCCGTCCGCATGAGCGGCGGAGTGATGGTCCGCCCCGAGCCGAAGAGGGTGTTCACCACCCCCGGCGGGAACGAGTCGCGGAAGGCCCGCAGCAGCGGCGCGAAGAGGAGCACCCCGTGGCGCGGCGGCTTGAGCAGCACCGTGTTCCCCATGATGAGGGCCGGGATGAGGGTGGTGAAGGTCTCGTTGAGGGGATAGTTGTAAGGCCCCATGCAGAGGGCGACCCCGAGGGGGGCGCGGCGGATCTGGCCAATGATCCCCTGCTCGATGACGAAGCGGGACGAGACCCGGTCGAGCTCCTTCAGGGCGTCGATGGTGTCGGCGATGTAGGCCACCGTCCGGTCGAACTCCTTGCCGGCGTCGGCGGCGGTCTTGCCGATCTCCCACATCAGGAGCCGGACCACCTCCTCGCGCCGCTCCTTCATCCGGGCGGCGAAGCCCTGTACGTGGGCGATCCTGCCGGCCACCGTCATGGTGGGCCACTTCCCCCGGCCGTTGTCGTAGGCGGCGGCCGCCGCCTCCAGCGCCGAGAGGGCGTCGGCCTCGGCCATGAGGGGGAAGCTTCCGATCCTGACCCGCTCGGGACCATCCGGCTTCAGGGCGCAGAGCGGGGAGAAGACCTCCTGGGTCGCCCCCTCCCACCGGCGCAGTTCCCCGTTTACCAGGTACTCCCGCACCTCCTGGGGCTCCAGGCGGTTTCGGCCGGCAAACTGCTCCTGCGGGGGGAATATCGTGTCGATCCGGTCGCGAATGTTCATCGGGATCCCCTCCGTTTGCTTCCTTTCTGCAATTCAGCAAGCTGTTGAAAAACCATGATAGACAAGTTTAAAGGGCTCCCGTCGATAATCAAGCGCCCTGTCCCTCTTAGTTGCCAAAGGACCGCCATGTGATACCGTTTTGGAGGGTAAATCCGGTCAAGGAGGATGCCATGAAAAAGGTACTGCTTCCCCTGTTCTGTCTTGGACTTTTCACCTTCTGGAGCGTCCCCCGCGCCGCGCTTGCCGCGGTTCGGACCAGCGAGGTCGAGTACCGTGCCGGCGAGGTGATCATGAAGGGGTATCTCGCCTGGGACGACGCGGTGAAGGGGAAACGCCCCGGGATCCTCGTGGTTCACGAGTGGTGGGGACTCAACGACTACGCCCGCCGCCGGGCCCGGATGCTGGCGGGGCTGGGCTATACGGCGCTGGCGGTGGACATGTACGGCGGCGGCCGGGTGGCGTCGCATCCGGACGCCGCCGGAAAGTTTGCGGGCGAGGTGCTGAAAAACCTCGATCTCATGACGGCCCGATTCAACGCGGCGCTGGAGCTGCTGAAAGGGCAGCCCACCGTTGATCCCGGCCGGATCGGCGCCATCGGCTACTGCTTCGGCGGCGCGGTGGTGCTGGAGATGGCCCGGCAGGGGGAGGCTCTTGCAGGGGTGGCAAGCTTCCACGGCAGCCTTGCCCTGCCGCAGCCGGCCGGGCCGGGACCGGTGAAGGCGAAGGTGCTGGTCATGAACGGCGGCGCCGACAGCTTCATCACCCCCGAGCAGGGAGGCGCGTTCACCGCCGGGCTGGCGAAGGCGGGGGCCGGCTTCCGGTTCATCAACTATGCGGGGGTGAAACACTCCTTCACCAACCCCGATGCCGACGCCTTGGGGAAGAAGTTCGGGCTCGACATCGCCTATGACGCCGCTGCCGACCGCCGGTCGTGGGACGAGATGCGGCGGTTTTTCCGGGGGCTGTTCGGCGGATAGGGTTTGGCCAGGCGGGGCGCCCCATGCCGCCGGCCTTCCGGAAGGGGGACGAGGTTACACGGCGGCCCGGTGGCTGCGGTGGAGGGCGCGGACGACCCCCAGGGAGTAACGGGGGGAGTCGTTCAGACGGTCGAGGAACAGCCCGAAGAGTTCGGCCAGGAAGGGGAGCTGGCTGGTGAGGAAGTGGTCGCCGTCCACCAGGAAGAGCTCTGCCCGGTGCTGGCCGGCAAACCGGACCGAGTGCTCCGCGGGGATCACGTCGTCGTTCCAGCCATGGACGATGACGGTTTTCTGGGCGACGGGGGCCGGGGACTGGACCGCGTAGCCGGGAAGGTAGAAGGCCGGCGCCATCAGGAAAAGCCCCACCGGATTTACGGTGTTCGAGGCGACGGTGGCCACGTATCCCCCCATGCTGGAGCCGACCAGGACCATCGGCCTTTTTTCCCGGGCGTAGCGATCCACGAATCGCTGCACCCGCCCATCCGGGTTGGGAAGGTCGGTGAAATCGAGACTCTCGGTCGCAAAGCCCCGGTCATGGGCCACATCGGACAGGGCGTTAATCTTGGCCCCCCTCGGGCTGCTTTCCTTGCCGTGGGAGAAGATGACGATCCCTTTGCTCATGGTCCGCTCCCTCCGTGGCGCCCGCCGGCCGTTCGCGGCCAGCGCCTCATTCCGCCACTTCTATTATCGCATCTTCCGGGAACAACTCTAACTTACAGAGAATTCTAACGGCAGCCGGGCCGAATGCAACGGTTGCCGTGAAGAAAAACACTCCCTGCCCGTTCAATCTCACTCTTCCCGGAACCCGCCGGCAAAGTCGATGGCGCAGGCGGTGCCGTAGACGGGGTGGGGAGCGCAGGCGACGCCGGCCACGCCGAAGGCGGGGGAGAAGATGTTTTTCCGGTGCCCGCGGCCCGGGACCCCGTCGTCGATGATCAGTTGCATCACCACGGCGCGTGGGGCGTCGGGGCCGTAGCTCACGTTCTCGCCGATGGTCCGCTTCCATTCTCCCTGGCGCTCGATCCGTTGCCGCATCCCTGCGTCGCCGCTGCCGTGCCCCGTGGCGCCGCTTGCTCCCTGCTCCCGCACGAGTTCCGCCGCCGCCCGGGCGAGCCCGTCGGACCAGCCGAGGGGAGGAAGGGGCCCCTGGCGCCGGAGAAAACGGATCGCCTCGTCCACCCCCCTCGTCCCCTCGCTGGTGACGATCCGGGTCCGGCTGCCGGGAACCAGGTAGTACCTCCCCTTGAAGTGGGAACGGTATTCTGCCAGGTGCCCGGCGTAAGCGCGGGGATCGGTGCGCGCCGCATTCAATTCGTCAAGAATCCCCCGCTCCGGAGGGATGGCGCCGCCGGCGGCGGGAAGGAGGACGAGGACCGTCAGGAGCAGCGCGAAGGCGAGTCGGCGGATCATGGGCGCTCCGGGTGGATGGTCCCTGCCCGCAGGACCAGCGGCCACGAAACGTGGCGCACCCGCGCCGGGTCCCCCCAGGCGGCGGAAAGCTCTTCGGCGACGGGGGGGAGGGGATCGCTGCCGACGATCCGCCGGTACTCTTTCACCGCCGACCAGGTTTCGAGGTATCCCAAGAGGTGCCCCGGCTCCCACTCCGCCGTCATGGTGAAGGCGGGGGCCTCCAGCTCCGGGAAGGGGAAGGGGATCGTCCGGTAGCCGGCGTCCACGTGGGCCCGCTCCGGGGGCCAGTAGGGGCCGATGGTGTCGTGGTAGAAGCGGCCGATCACCCGGTCGATCTCGGCGTCGATCGTGAGGAGCCCGTAGGTGAAGGCGGCGAAGACGGCCCCCTCCCGCGCCACCCGCCGCACCTCCGGGTAGAAGCGGTCGAAGTCGAACCAGTGGAGCGCCTGGGCCGCGATCACCAGGTCGACACAGCGGTCCGGCAGACCGGTCGCCTCTGCCGGCGCCACCCGGTACTCGACCCGGGGATGGGGGAGGGCGTTTTCGATCTGGGCCGCGCTCGGGTCGGCGGCGTAAACCCTGGCAAAGTGCTCCGCCAGGGCCACCGACGCCTGGCCGGTGCCGCAGCCGCAGTCCAGCGCCGCCTCGCGCCGCGGCGGCAGCCCCGCCAGCCAGGCGAAGAGCTCCGGCGGATAGCCGGGCCGGAAGGTCCGGTAGGCTTCGGAGCCGGCGGAAAAATAGTTCTTGAACGGTGCGGTCATGCTGTTTTCCCCTCCTGTCATCGGGAAGCGGATTAAGTCAGAATGGTGTTTTACAAGATTTTCTCGACAAAACGGTTTCCATGTCGATACAAAAAGGTAAGGAGATGATAAGGAGACGCCTATGGACACTATCATAATCGACACGGAACTTGAACACTACTACCGCGAACGCCTCACCTCGTCCAGCCGGCACGCGCTGCGCCGCCTTCAAGTGCGGGCCTGCGCCCGGTTTCACGGCCCGGAGCTGGAGGAGTACCTGCGGCGCCTGCGTTCCCATGCCCGCGCCTACGCCCGGGTGGGGCGGGTGCTCCAGTCCCCCTTCCGCCACATGGAGACGGCCCTCTTCCTGTCGAGCCTCAGCCTCTTTGTGGCCGGCTTCGTCATGGTCGGCTGCGGCGAGCTCTCCGTCCCGGTTGCCTGCGGCACGGCGGCGGGGCTCGTGGGAATGGTGGAATGCGCCCGAAAGCTCGCCGGTCACTGGCAGCAGTACGGGGTCATGGAAGCGGTCTACCGCGAGCTGGCCGAAAGCCTGATGGAAAGATAGCCCACCCTTTCCGCCCCCACCGCCGCTTCCCGCTCCTGGTCAGGGCCGCGGTCCCGGAGACGGAAAAGGCTCAGTCATGGTTCAGTTCCTCCTGGTGCATGGAATCTGACGTCTGCGGGAGCGTGCCTCTTCGTGCTTCTCCAGGCCGCATTCGGGAGGATCTCGCCATGAAAATGCCAAGGGAGACGACAACCCGGAACATTGAGTGAAAGAGGGCCGCTACTTCCTGCCGAGCTCGGCCGAGCGGGTGGTCGCCGCGTCGACGGCGCCGATGACCATGCCGCGGAAGCCGTTCTGCTCCAGGGAGGCGAGGCCGGCGATGGTGGTGCCGCCGGGGGAGGTGACTTTCTCCCGGAGGATGGCCGGGTGCTCGCCGCTCTCCATGACGAGCTTCGCTGCGCCGAGGACGGTCTGGGCGGCGAGCCGGGCCGCCACGTCGCGGGGGAGGCCGTTCTTGACCCCGGCGTCGGAGAGCGCCTCGATGAAGGTGAAGACGTAGGCCGGGCCGCTGCCGGAGAGCCCGGTCACCGCGTCCATGAGCTTTTCCTCCACCACGCAGCTCGTCCCGACCAGGTCGAAGATCCCCCGCGCGAAGAAGAGGTCTTCGTCGGTGGCGTGGGTGCCGCGGCTCAGGGCGGAGGCGCCGTGCAGGACCAGGGCCGGGGTGTTCGGCATGACCCGGATCACCCGGACCGGCCCGTCGCACGCCTCTTCGATGGCGGCGGCCGTTACCCCCGCCATGATGGAGATGAGGAGCTTGCCGTCAAGGGAGCCGGAACCCATCCCGGCGATCACCCCCCGGAAGAGCTGGGGCTTGACGGCGAGGATGACGGCGTCGCTTGCGGTCACCACGTCGGTATTCTCGGCCCGCGCATCGACGCCGTAGCGGCTCCGCAGCTCCTCCCGGCGGGGCGCCACCGGCTCCGCGACGAGGATGTCGGCCGCCGGCACCCGTCCCGCGAGGAGCCCCTTGATGATCGCCTCCGCCATGTTCCCACCGCCGATGAAGCCGAGTTTCCGACCTTGAAGCATGATATCTCCCCTTCCCTGTAGGCGCCGCGCGCGTTTATCAGGCTGTTGAAAAACTACTGCGGGGCCGGTCTGCGGTGTTGCCGCTCGCTCAAAAACTCAACGTACCTACGGGTACGCCTCGCTTTTTCGCTCGCTTGCGCCTAGCATCCCGGCCTCCTCGCTACGTTCTTCAACAGCCTGAATGTGGTTTTCACCGTAATAGAGCCGTCACCCCGAAATGTCAAGCCGGATGAGAAGAGGTGGGGTGACGAAGCTTGCGTTTTTCGGGTTTGCGATGACTTGATTTTCACTGGGGAAACGGCGTGTTTTGAAAATTGTGTTACGGCCGAAAAAATCGTTGACACCCTTATTTCTTTATATTATAAACCACCCCTTGTGCGCGCGTGGTTAAACATAAAGTTTAGAAATGCTAAACCCGTCGCCTTACAGAAAGTTTAGAAATGCTAAACTCCTCAGATGACATAAAGTTTGGCATTCCTGAACCCGGAGGAACGCAGTGAAGATCGGCGAGCGGTTGAAGCGGCTCAGGATGGTCAACTCCCTCACCCAGGAAGAGCTGGCGAGTCGGGCTGACCTCACCAAGGGGTACATCTCCCAGCTGGAAAACGACGCCACCTCTCCCTCCATAGCCACCCTGAAGGACATTCTCGACGTCTTCGGCGTCAGCATGCAGGAGTTCTTCGGCGATCCCATCGGCGAGGACGTGGTGTACGGCAAGGAGGCGCGGGTCCAGCCCTCGGCCGGCGACGAGAAGATCCGGGTGGAGCTTCTGGTCCCCGGCGCCCAGAACCGGGAGATGGACCCGGCGCTGGTGACCCTGGCCCCCGGCGAGGAGATGGACGAGCAGAATTTCCACGAGGGGGAGGAGTTCGGTTTCGTCCTCCTGGGGAAGATCCAGCTCCGGCTGGACGACAAGGTTCATACGGTGAAGAAGGATGAGTGCTTCTACTTCACCTCGGACAAGCGCCACACGGTGAAGAACATCGGCAGGGGGCCGGCGAAGATACTGTGGGTGGTGACCCCGCCGACGTTCGATTATTGAGGGAGGGGCGATATCTTCCGACCATCTCGACGCCGTGTCCTCGAAACCCTGCCTCAACGTAGCGCTGCTACGCCTCGGCACGGTTTCTGCGGGCCAGCGCCGATCTGGCCGAAATCTCTCGCCCCGCGGGAAAATGCGGCGAGTCATCACTGCAAGGCCGCATGCCGAGTCGAAACCTCGTAGTCCGGTGGTAAAGAAAACTTATAAACTACCAACATAACCAGGGGTGTCAGTGTGCAAATATGGCGGCCCTTCTCGGAGGATGCAATGAGCAAAGTTCTGATCATCGGGGCCGGCGGGGTCGGCCAGGTCGTTGCCCACAAGTGCGCCCAGCGTCGGGACATCTTCAGCGAGATCACCCTGGCGTCCCGGACCAAGGCCAAGTGCGATGCCATCGCCGCCCAACTGAACAACAGCATCGCCACGGCCCGGGTGGATGCCGATAACGTTCCCGAACTGGCGGCGCTCATAAGGCGCGAGCAGCCGAACCTCGTCCTCAACGTGGCGCTCCCCTACCAGGACCTGACCATCATGGATGCCTGCCTGGAGACGGGGGTCGACTACCTGGATACCGCCAACTACGAGCCCCGGGACACCGCCAGGTTCGAGTACCACTGGCAGTGGGCCTACCAGGACCGCTTCAGGGATGCGGGGCTCATGGCGCTTCTCGGCTCCGGCTTCGACCCGGGGGTCACCAACGTCTACACCGCCCTGGCGGCCAAGAAGTACCTGGACGAGGTGCAGGAGATCGACATCATCGACGCCAACGCCGGAAGCCACGGCCAGCCCTTCGCCACCAACTTCAACCCGGAGATCAACATCCGGGAGGTGACCGCCCCGTGCCGCCACTGGGAGAACGGCCGGTGGGTGGAGACTCCGCCGCTCACCACCAGGCACTCCTTCGACTTCCCCGAAGGGATCGGCCCCCTGAACATCTACCGGATGTACCACGAGGAGATGGAGTCCATCGTCAAGCACATCCCGACCATCAAAAAGGCCCAGTTCTGGATGACCTTCTCCGACAACTACCTCAAGCACCTGGAGGTGCTGCAGAATGTCGGCATGACCCGCATCGACGAGGTGGAGTTCCAGGGACAGAAGATCGTGCCGCTCCAGTTCCTGAAGGCGGTCCTCCCTGACCCGGGAAGCCTCGGGCCGCTGACCAAGGGGAAGACCTGCATCGGCGTCATCGCCCGGGGGGTGAAGGACGGGAAGCGGAAACAGGTCTATATCTACAACATCTGCGACCACGAGGCCTGCTACAAAGAGGTCGGCTCCCAGGCCATCAGCTACACCACCGGCGTGCCGGCGGTGGTGGGGGCCATCATGATGCTGACCGGGAAGTGGCATAAGCCGGGGGTCTGGAACATGGAGCAGTTCGATCCGGAGCCGTTCCTGGAGGTGCTCGGGCCGATGGGGCTGCCGGAGGTGGTCGTCGAGGGCGAGTGGCCGGAGCTGTAAGGTCAAAATATTGAGGTGAGATCATGGCAGAGCGCGAAGCCGTTACGCCGTTCGATGACACGATCATCAGTTTCATGGCCCGGCACGGGGCAGAGCGGGTCGGCGTCTTCGGGTCCTATGCACGGGGTGAGGCGCGGCCGGACAGCGATCTCGATCTGCTCGTCTGGTTTTCGGACCAGAAGAGCCTTCTGGGTCTGATCCGGCTTGAGCGGGAGCTGTCCGAACTGCTCGGCGTCAAGATCGACCTGCTGACCGAAGGAGCCATCAGCCCGTACCTGATCGAGCGGATCAGGCGGGAACTCAGGGTGATTTATCAATGATCCGCGACGACAGCGTCTATCTGGCCCACATTATCGACGCGCTGCGGCAGATTGTCGAATATACGCAGGGGATGGACTATGAGCGCTTCCGCGCGGCCCGCATGGTGCAGGATGCCGTAATCAGGCAGTTCGAGGTGGTCGGCGAGGCGACCAAGAACCTGTCGGCCGGTTTCCGGGAGCGCCATGACTCTATGCCATGGAAAGACCTCGCGGGTTTTCGTGACAAGCTGATCCATCAGTATTTCGGTGTTGATCTGGCAATGGTCTGGCGTTCCGTTATGGACGACGTGCCATTGCTGCTTGAAGGCCTGACGGGCATTGCCACGGAGGAGGGTGCGTTCTGACCGGCATCGACATCGACACAATCCTGGAGCTCGCCCCGTCCCCCGCCTACGTGGTGGACCTGGGGCGGCTGCGCCACAACCTCGCCATCCTGGACGAGGTGCAGCGCAGAAGCGGCGCGAAGATCCTCATGGCCCTGAAGGCGTTCGCCATGTGGAGCGTCTTTCCGATCATCCGGGAGAGCCTGCATGGGGTCTGCGCCAGCTCCCCCTGGGAGGCGCGCCTCGGGCGGGAGGAGTTCGGGCGCGAGGTCCACAGCTTCGCCGCCGCCTTCAAGGAGGAGGACGTAAAGGAGCTTCTCCAAACCTCCAATCACCTGGTCTTCAATTCCTTCAACCAGCTGGAGCGCTTCCGCCCGCTCTGGGAGAAGGAGCGGGGGCGGGTCTCCATCGGCCTGCGCGTGAATCCCGAGCATTCCGAGGGGCACACCGCCATCTACGACCCGTGCGCCCCCAAGTCGCGGCTCGGCATCCCGCGGCGGGAGTTCGACGGCCGGTCGCTGGAGGGGGTCGAGGGGCTCCACTTCCACACCCTCTGCGAGCAGCTCTTCGAGCCGCTGGAGCGGACCGCGGCGGTCTTCGAGGAGAAGTTCGGCCGCTTCCTCACCGGCATGCGGTGGCTCAACCTGGGTGGCGGCCACCACATCACCCGCGCGGGGTACGACATCGACGCCCTGGTGGAGCTCATCAAATACTTCAAGGGAAAATACGGCGTGGAGGTCTACCTGGAGCCGGGGGAGGCGATCGCCATCGGCACCGGCATCCTCGTGGGGGAGGTGCTGGACGTGGTGCGAAACGAGATGGAGATCGCCATCCTCGACGTCTCGGCCACCTGCCACATGCCCGACGTGCTGGAGATGCCCTACCGCCCCGGCATCACCGGCGGCTTCGATCCCGGCGTGAAGCCGTACACCTGCCGCCTCGGCGGTCCGTCGTGCCTGGCGGGGGACGTGATCGGTGACTGGTCCTTCGAGCGGCCCCTTGCAGCCGGCGACCGGCTCGCCTTCGAGGACATGTCTCACTACACCATGGTGAAGACCACCATGTTCAACGGCATCCAGCACCCGGCCATCTGCACCTTCGAGCCGGAGACGGGGGAGCTGAGGGTGGTGCGGAAGTTCGGGTACGAGGATTTCAGGAGCAGGCTGTCCTAACCCCCTCGATCCCCCCTTGTCAGGGGGGAAGACCTGCCCCGATCCGTCTTCCGCCTGCGGTCACCTCCCCTGACAAGGGGAGGCCGGGAGGGGTTAGAGGAGGCCGGGAGGGGTTAGACGGTGGTGAAATGTGATGGTTGCATCAAATTTTTCGAAAGCATGGTGATCTGATATGGAACGCTGGTCGATCAACGACTCCGCCAAAATCTACAACCTCCCCAACTGGGGCGCCGATCTCTTCTCCATCAACAAGAAGGGGAACGTCTGCGTGCACCCGTCTCCCACGTCGAAGCATTCCATCGACCTGCGGGCGCTGGTGGACGACCTGATCAAGCGCAAGATCAAGCCCCCCGTTCTGCTGCGCTTCATGGACGTCCTGCAGGGACGGATCGCCGCCATCAACCGGGTCTTCAGGAACGCCATCGAGGAGAACGACTACCCGGCCCGGTACCAGACCTTCTACCCCATCAAGGTGAACCAGCAGCGGCAGGTGGTGGAGGCGATCGCCAAGTTCGGCAAGCGCTACAACATCGGCCTGGAGGTGGGCTCCAAGCCGGAGCTCGTGATCGGCATTTCCTTCGCCACGGGGAACGGCATCCCGATCATCTGCAACGGTTACAAGGACACCGAGTACATCGAGACGGTCCTCTACGCCACCAAGATCGGCTACGACATCACCATCGTGGTGGAGAAGATGTTCGAGCTGGAGAAGATCATCGCCCTGTCGAAAAAGACCGGCATCAAGCCGAAGCTCGGCATCCGGGTGAAGCTCTCCTCCAAGGGGACGGGGAAGTGGGCCACCTCCGGCGGCGAGGACGCCAAGTTCGGGCTGCGGATGTCGGAGATCATCGCCGCCATCGGGCTGCTGGAAGAGCATGAGCTCCTCGACCGGGTGAAGCTGATCCACTTCCACATCGGGAGCCAGATCACCAAGATCGACAAGATCAAGAGCGCCCTCATCGAGGGGACCCGGGTCTACGCCGAGATGCGGAAGCTCGGGGTCGGGATCGAGTACGTCGACATCGGCGGCGGCCTCGGGGTCGACTACGACGGCTCCAAGTCGAGCTACTTCTCCAGCGTCAACTACTCCATCGAGGAGTACGCCAACGACGTCATCTACCAGATCAAGAACATCTGCGAGGACGCCGGCGTGGAGTGCCCCAACATCATCTCCGAATCGGGGCGGGCCACGGCGGCCCATTACTCGGTGCTGGTGACGAACCTCCTCAACACCAATACGGCCAACATCATGCCCGACTTCGAGGAAACCCTCAACGGCGCCGAGAAGCTGGCCCCCACGGTCAAGAAGCTGGTGGACATCTACAAGAGCATCGACCGCTACTCGCTGCGGGAGGACTACCACGACACGGTCCAGCTGATCCAGGAGGCGGTGAGCCTCTTCAACCTCGGCTACCTGACCCTCAACGAGCGGGCCATGGCCGAGTGGCTCCACGGCAAGATCCTGCGCAAGATCAACGGCATCGTGGAGAAGATCAAGCCGATCCCCGAGGAGCTCCAGAACTTCCAGCTGTCACTTCGGCAGACCTACTTCGCCAACTTCTCGCTCTTCCAGTCGATCCCCGACTCCTGGGCCATCGACCAGCTCTTCCCGATCGTGCCGATCCAGCGGCTCAACCAGAAGCCCGACGTCATGGCCTCCATCGCCGACATCACCTGCGACTCCGACGGCGAGATCACCAGCTTCGTGGGGGAGAACGGCCGGACCAAGTACCTGCCGCTCCACAAGATCCGCAAGGATGAGGACTACTTCGTCGGCTTCTTCCTGATCGGCGCCTACCAGGAGATCCTGGGGGACATGCACAACCTCTTCGGCGATACCAACGCCGTGCACGTCACCTTCAACAAGAAGACCGGCTACAAGGTCGACACCGTGATCCATGGCGACGCCACCTGGGAGAGCCTGAAATACGTCCAGTACAAGGGACCGGAGATCCTGAAGCACGTCCGCGACAACCTGGAGAAGGACGTGGCCCTGCGCAAGGTCACCATCGAGGAGAGCAGCCACTTCCTGGAACTCCTGGACCGCACGCTCCTCGGGTACACCTACCTGGGAGAATGACGCCTTATTGAGGCGGCGAACGCCTCACAAGACAGAGGGAAGAGAAAACGCCCCTGATGTTCCGGTGCCGGAACGTCAGGGGGATGGTGGAGAAGAAGAGCGCCCGGCGGGAGAGCCTCTTTTCGCCGGAAATGTAGAGGGCGAGGAAGACCGCCTCGGTGAAGAACGGTCCGCAGCGAGAGCGCTTCCGCGATCATCAGCATGAAGGGGAGGCCAACCCCGATCGTCGCACAGACGATGTGGAAGCCGAGCGAGACCCCCATCAGGGCACGGGAAGAGAGCAGGGAATCCATTCGCGCCACGTCTACGGGTTTTTGAAACTGGACATCATCTTGTCGTACTGCTCTGACAATTCTTCCAGTGCCCTTTGCGTTTCGGCCTTCGCGTTGTCCCAGGCCTCGCCCGTCGCCGACCTGAGCTTTTCCAGACTCCTCTCCGCCGCCTCTTTTTTCTCCTTCAGCACCGTCATGTCTTGGTCAAACTTTTCCTTCGCATCCATTTTCAGGTCGGCAGCCTTCTGTTTCATTTCGTCCATTTTCTGCTCGAGCCCCTTGAGTGTCCCTTCCGCATGGTGCTGATACGTCTCCTTGTCCATCTTCTGCTCATCACCGAACGCCGGAAAGGCGCCCGAGCATATGAGGGAGAGTAACGCAACAACTATCCATGATCGTTTCATCGGTTCATCTCCTTTTCTCCTGTGTAGACCTGCCGTGAGTTGTCGCCCTCTTCCCGACCGGGTCCTGATGTATCTCCGCGCCGAATCTGATTATTGTTACAAAAAATTAATTCAAGTCAAGGAGACATGCTGGACTGCGAATCTTCTTCATTCCGGCCGATCAGTCCGCGGTGTCGGCGCCGGCCCGCTTTATCTGCGTTGCGATTCTTTTTCAAAGCCGGGACTGAGCGCCTTGAAAAAGGCGTTGGCGACGAGACGGCCAATGACCTGCCAGGTGCTTGCGTGAGGGTGCCTCGTCGTTCCTGAGATCTCCGCTTTTGTGGCGATCTCACCCTGTGGACTGCTTTCGAGAAGCCTGGCGACCCCACCGACCAGCATCTCGTACATCTGGTGAGAAACCCTTTCCCCCTTGTCCTTACGGCGGTCGTAGACCTTTACGTCCCTGAAGAACGGCTTCACGTAGCCGGAAATCTTATCGCCCCTGACATGCAGCTCCGAATACAGGGAAAACGTCCCCGCCGCCACGTCGAAATCACCGTAGGCCCTCAGCAGGTCATTCAGATCGGTTAGCCTGGTGTTCACAATTTTGAGGCTGAGATTGAGGTCCTCTCCCTTGCTGGCTGGGCGGAAACGGGCGGTCACCCTGGTGTCTCCGCTTCCCATGAATTTACCCCGCAGATCTGCGACGGTGGGGCTCTCCGAGGGGTGGTTGGAGAGATTGGCGAGGCTGAGATCGGCACTCGTGAGGAAGACGCGGTAGGGACGGGGGACGCTCTTGTTCACGATACCGACCGTGCATTCGGAAAAGCGGAGCTGGTCGAGGCGCAGCAGCATCTCGGATCTGCCGACTTTCCTGGCCACTTCGGCGGCCCTCGCGGCGCGCTCCTTCTCGTCAGCCGCGGTGCGGCGGGTATGAATATAATCGATGTTCAACCCCTGGATTGTCATCTCTCCAAGGTGGGCCTGTTTGACTTTGGGGGCGTACTCGATCTCTCCGGCGGTTGAAAAGAGGCCGCTCCTGATGGAGAGATTCGCCCGGGAGATGATTGGCGCGAAAAAGTCGAGGGGGACCTTTTCCAGTCTGAAGCTCCCCTTTACGCCCAGGTACGGCTCCCCGAGGAAATTGGCCCTCCCGTCGACTGTCCCGTGGCCGGTCCCGAAGATGTCCGTTTCCAGGTGGAAAGAGGAGGGATAGACCCTGTCCGGCAGACGGACGTTGCGGATGTTGGCCGCCTTCAGGGTGACATGGCTCAGGTAGAGGGGGCGCTCCGGGGCCTGGTCGATGTAAGTGATGGCAGCGTCCCGGATGGTCAGGACGTTGATCTTCAGGGGGTAGATCGCCTCGACCGCCTGCTGCCAGCCACGCTTTCTGAACGGCACCTTGTTTGCTGCCTCGCTCTTCAACTGGGGGAGATCGATCCGCAGCTCGGGCCGGTCAAGCTCGAATTCCGCCACGAGCCGGCCGGTGAGAAGCGAGCGCCAGTTGACGCTCGCGTGGAGCTCCGGGATGATGGCAACCGGGGGGTGCGGATTTGCCTGCTGGGTTATGGTCAGCCCTTTCAGGGTCAGCGAAAACCCGACCAGCTGGAGATGGAGTTTCGGGATCCGGACCGTGTACCCTTTCAGGTGGCTGTTCATTCTGCGTTCCATCGACCGGCGGAGCGGTTCGTCAAGGAAATAGGAAGCGATGAACAGGACCAGAAGGGTGAGGGCGAGGGGAGCGGCTGTCCAGCGGACCGCTTTCGGCAGGGAGCGGGAGCTTCCCCTTGGCGGAGGGAGCGGTTTGCCGTGGTCGTTGTGTTCTCCCGGTTGTCGCGCAGTCAAGCTCGATCTCCTCTGGCGTCCGTAGCAGCCTGTGGGAAGAGGGCACGTTCCTGAACCGCCTTGCGAAACTCGAACGGTTTTGCAATGCCCGCGAACTCTTCCTTCGTTCCTCCCGTTCCCGTGACGACGATGGTGCCGTAATTGAAAACTCGCCCGGGAATTCCCTGTTCGACCCCGATGGTCTCGACCTTCGCCAGCAGAAGCTCCAGGGTGTGCCTCTGTACGAGTCCGGTCTTGATGATTACGCGTCTGGTTGTAACGGCGAATTCCGAAGTGACGAGGCGAATGTACCTATCCAGGGCGAGCATGACTGCGATGACGAGGATGGGCACGGCCAGTTTGGCGCTTGCCGCGAAAGCGAGAATGCCGAGCAGGGCGAACAATGCCGGCACCAGGAAGATGATGAGGTGAAGCCTGGCCCGATAGGCCACCTCTTCCCCCTGCAGCAGGTTCTGCTCCACATATCCCATCGGTTTCTCCTCTGTAAAAAGTAAATTCTTTCCAAGGGTTGTCAATGGGGCGAACGTGTCCGGGAAGCATTTGCCGGGAATCGGCAACCCGTCCGTCAATCTGCCCCTTCTCCGGTTGTACGTGTGAAAATGTATCGAATCAGCGCGACCTTATAAGAACTCGAACAGAATCTTTACCTTTGCCCCGCGGTGCAGAGTGTGCGATAAGTGAGTCCGGAAACCAAAGAGCCCTGCTGCCGGGGCGATTGTGCGGTACACTGTCACATTGGTGCCGGCATGTGCGATCTCAAGGAGGATGCGTGGAAAACCTCAAGGTAAGCGGGCTCGTGCGCCTGATCGGTGCCGGGGTGAATCTTGTCTACGTGGTGACCGACAACGAGCGGCGGACCGAGCAGATCGCCGTGCAGGCCGCCTCGCGGGTCAAGGGTGCCGGTTCCCCTTACGTCTGGACCTGCACCGACGGCCTCGTGCGCGACGGGGCCGCGACGGAGGGGACCGACGATCCGGTGGCGGCCCTCGACTTCGCCATCGCGCAGCCGGGGCCCCTGGTCTTCATCTTCAAGGACCTTTCCTGGTTCTGGGGGGACAACCCCTACATCATCCGCAAGGTGAAGGAGTTCGCCCACCGGGGGAGGGGGAAGGTGCTCCTCATCCTCGGCGAGAGCGAAGCGGTCCCTCCGGCGATCCGGGAGGAGCTCGTGATCCTCCACCAGGGGCTGCCGACCATCGACGAGATCAAGGCGTTCCTGGAGCAGGTGAAGGGGCGCGACCAGTTCCTCGCCCGCTCTTGCGAGGCGGAACCGGGGCTCATCGACGACCTGGTGGTGGCGGCCCAGGGGCTCGATCTGGCGGACATCGAGCGGGGGATGCGAATGGCGCGCGCCGCCGGCGGCATCGCCGGGAGCGACCTCGTCATGGCGCTCTTCGAGACCAAGCGGACCATCATCCGCAAGAGCGGCATCATGGAGTTTGTCATCAACGACGCCTCCCCCGAGCAGGTGGGGGGGATGGAGAACCTGAAGCAGTGGATGGCGCGGCGGGAGCGGGCCTTCGGGCTGGAGGGGATCTCCTCGGGGACGAACCTTCCGAAGGGGATCCTGATGATGGGGATCGCCGGCTGCGGCAAATCGCTCTTCGTCAAGGCGATCGCATCCACGTGGCGGCTGCCGCTGATCCGCCTCGACATGGCGGCGGTCTACGACGGGAGCTACGGCACCCCCGAATCGAGCCTGCGCAAGGCGTTCAAGACCGCCGAGGCGATCGCGCCGTGCGTCCTCTGGATCGACGAGATCGAGGCGGGGATCTCCAGCCAGGGGTTCAAGGCCGAAGGAGGACCGGCGTCGCGCATCCTCGGCTCGTTCCTCACCTGGATGCAGGAGAAGCGGGCGCCGGTCTTCGTCGCCGCCACCGCCAACGCCATCGAGATGCTCCCGGCCGAGGTGATCCGCAAGGGGCGCTTCGACGAGATCTTCTACGTGGGGCTCCCCGACCCGCCGGCGCGGGAGGAGATCTTCCGCATCCACCTGCGGAAACAGAAGATCGACCCCGCCGCCATCGACCTGCCGCTCATGGCCGGCTCCACCAAGGGGTTCTCAGGGGCCGAGATCGAGCAGGCGGTCCTGTCGGCCTCCTTCGAGGCCCTCACCGAGAGGCGTGCCGTGACCCAGCAGGATCTCATGGCCGCCATCAGCCGCACCGTGCCGCTTTCGGTCACCATGGCCGAGCAGATCAAGAAGATCGAGGCGTGGGCATTCAAGCGGGCGGTGCCGGCCTCGGGGAAGTTTAATCCGTGATTCGGGGCTCGGGACTCGGGGCTCGACGAGTTGCCTTTACCAGTCCCGAGCCCCCAGACCCCAGCACCGAGGTTTTCCATGCTTTCCGGCATCACCGCCAACGTCCTCGTCCTCGGACTCGTCAGCTTCCTCACCGACGTCTCCAGCGAGATGATCTATCCGCTCCTGCCGCTCTTCCTCACCTCGGTGCTCGGGGCGGGGCCGGCCTTCCTCGGGGTGATCGAGGGGGTGGCGGAGTCGACCTCGGCGCTTCTCAAGCTCGTCTCCGGGATCGCCTCCGACCGGGTGCGGAGCCGCAAGTCCCTGGTCCTCTCCGGCTATGCCCTCTCGTCCCTCGCACGCCCCCTCGTGGCGGCCGCCACCTCTGCCGGGGCGGTGCTCGCCGTCCGCTTCGCCGACCGGGTGGGGAAGGGGCTCCGGACCTCGCCGCGGGACGCCCTCATCGCCGACTCCACCGATCCCGCCCTGCGGGGCAAGGCCTACGGCTTCCACCGGGCCATGGACCACGGCGGGGCGCTCGTCGGGCCGCTTCTGGCCACCCTCCTTCTCACCTGGTTCGTGAAGGATCTGCGGACCGTCTTCTGGCTCGCCGCCATCCCCGGGGTGCTGGCGGTACTCCTCATCGCCATCCGGGTGCGGGAGAGCGAGCGGCGGCAGACCGCCAACGGGAGCTTTCTCGGCTTCGTTCCCCGCGGAAGGCTGCGGCGCTACCTTTTCGTCCTTCTTATCTTTACCCTCGGCAACTCCTCCGACGCCTTCCTCCTCTTGCGGGCCGGGGAGCTCGGCGTGTCGCCGGCCCGCATTCCGCTCCTCTGGACCTTTTTCCACCTCGTCAAGATGGCCGGCTCCACTCCCTTCGGGTCGCTTTCCGACCGGGTCGGCCGGCGGTGGGTGATCGTCGCCGGCTGGGGGGTCTATGCCCTCTCCTATGCCGGTTTCGCCCTGGCGACGAGCGAGGCCGCCTGCTGGCTCCTCTTTGCCGTCTACGGGCTTTTCTACGCCATGACCGAGGGGGTGGAGAAGGCGCTTCTCGCCGATCTCGTGACGCCCCAGGAGCGGGGAGGGGCCTTCGGCTGGTACAACTTCGCCGTCGGCGTCGGGGCGCTGCCGGCGAGTCTTCTCTTCGGGTTTCTCTGGGAAAAGGTCGGGCGGGGGGCCGCCTTCGGCTGCGGGGCGCTGCTGGCGGCAGTGGCGGCGCTTCTTCTGCTCACCGTCGTGGGGGAGGCGAGACGGAAGCCGTTTCTTGACAACGGTCCCTGACCCTCTATCATGAACAGGGCGGGCTGTCCCATTTTTCGCATTTTCCGTCGAGGAGGAATCATGAAAACCGTTTGCCGTCTGCTTCTGGCCCTCTCCTTCGTTGCCTCCTTCAACGCTGCCGCCACGGCCGCCGGGGACCCCTGGGTGCTCCTCGACGAGGACCCGATGCTCTCCAATTACTTCTACGACCGAACCTCCGTGAAAAAGGGGGACGACGACCTGGTGACGGTCCGGACGAAGGCCGTCTACACCGAGGAAGGAAAGAGCGATGCCCTCGACACCATCGGCCATCCGAAGGGGTTCGAGGATCTGAGCTCCACGGTGTTCCTCTATGACATCAACTGCTCCGGCGACATGAGCCGGCTCGAAAAGGTCACCCACTTCGACAGCAAGGGTGGCACGATCAAGTCGTACGACCTGGCCGGCAAGACCGGCTGGGAGCCGATCGAGGCCGACACCCGCATGAGCCTGCTGCGCGACGCCGTCTGCAGGTAGTCTGAAACCGAACCCTCCTCGTCCCTCCTCCCCCTCACCCTCAGTGAGGGGGAGGAGCCCCCTGAGCGGAAGATTGCTCCACCAGGTTTTACCCTCTCGGTCAAATGGCTGACATTTTTTCTTTGTTGACATTTTTTTGACAACTCTCCCCTCTCATTCTCACCGATAAAACCTGCCCGCACCCCTCAGCCCCTCTCTCATTAACATGGAAGTCGCCCTGTTATTTCGAGCAGTTCGCGGGGCTCAAAAATTAATCTAAAGTCTTCCGGCACGGTTGCCGATGAGTTTTCCAGGCCCGCTGTTTTTCGGGTCTGAAATTTGCTCGATTGTCATGCAGTGAGCCGCGCACGCGTGCGCGGATTTTTTTGGCTGCCGGTGTAAGTAAGCGCTTACATCGTTTGCCCGGTGGAGGCTGGTGATGACAGGTGGCAAGGGGATAAAATCGCTCGGCCCATATGACTCCACCCACGAGAGGATTCTGGAGACCGCCCTCGGCCTCTTCTCCACCAAGGGGTACCAGGGGGCGTCGACCCGGGAGATCGCCCAAGAGGCAGGCATTGCCGAGGTGACCCTGTTCCGGCACTTCCCCTCGAAGGAGAAGCTCCTCCAGGAAATTCTCTCCCGCTTTTCGGTCCTGCCGGCACTCAAGGCGTATATCCCGGCGGCACTGGAACTGCCGTACGAGGAAGCCCTTGTCAGTCTGGCGGACCACCTGCTCGACACCCTGGTTCAGATCAAGGACTGGGTCAGGATCATGCAAGCCGAGGTACAGCGCTCGCCGGAGAAGCTCCTGACGGTTTTTCACGGTTTCATCGACGATCTCTTCGAGACCTACGCCTCGTTTTTCCGGGAGTTGCAGCAGCGGGGCACCTTGGGCGATTTCGATCCGGAGTACGCCGCCCGGGCGTTTCACGGGATCGTCTTCTGCTACTTCAGCATCGAAGAGCTCCTGCACCGCAAGCGGTACAAGGCGAACGACCGGGGGGAGGCGATCCGCCAGTTTATGAGGATCTTCGCCCTCGGCACGGTCAGCCGGACGGCTGCAGAGGCATAGAGCGTCGGGTTTTCCCCTGTGGCCCCGGCCACGGGCACATCTACACGTGATCCACGGAAGGGGGTGAAGGGAGCGGCAACGGCCGCTAACAACTGGATTCGAGCAGTTTCGCGAGATTTTTCATCTGAAGGAAAGGAGGTCCACTGAATGGGAATCAAAGGGTTCACACGGTTGCTTCTGCTGGCATCCGCGCTGACGGCATCAAGCGGCTGGGCGGCGGAAATCCATGGCAGGAGCTCAACCCAGCTCCTCTGGTTCAACAACTACTTCAACAACAAGCGACAGGTTGAACTCGGGGAGTACCTGCGTCTGTCGGTGACGAACCTGGACAAGGAAGGGAAGGCGTCCCTCTTCGGATACGGCCGGGTAACGCAGGACCTCAACAACGGCGACGGGTTCAACTCCCGCCTCTATTACCTCTACGGCGAATACCGGGGCCTGTGGGACAAGGTCGACTTCCGGTTGGGGCGGCAGTTCATCAACCAGTCAGCGGGATCGGCCATCGTCGACGGCGGCCAGATCGACCTCAGGAACGTAGGTCCCGTCGGACTCTCGGTCTACGGCGGGCGCAACGTCATCTTCGGCCTGGACCACGAGGCGGGCCACGGGGGCGACCTCGCCTTCGGCGCCGCCGCCTACCTGCAGGGGTTCAAGGACACCGACCTCGAGCTGAGCTGGTTCCGCAAGTGGGACCGGTGGGACATCGCCCGCGACACCCTCGGGGCGAGCTTCAAGCAGTATCTGTTCAATAACGTGCGGCTGTACGGCAATACCCGGTACGATCTGGTCTCCGAGACCTTCAGCGAGGTGCTGGCCGGGGTGAAGTATTACCCCTTGAGCAACCTGATCTTCACCGGCGAGTGGTACCAGAGCTATCCGGTCTTCGACACCACTTCGATCTACTCGGTCTTCGCCGTTGACCGTTACCAGGAGGCCGTGTTCCGCGCCGACTACACCATCAACGACAGGATCACCGTCAACGGCGGCTACACCTCCCAGTGGTTCGAGGAGGGGGGGCGCGGCCACATCTATCAGCTCGGGTGCAGCGTGCGGCCGCTGGAGCCGCTGCAGCTCAACGTCGAGTACGACAACAACCAGGGATACAACGGCAAGACCAACGGCGTTCTCGTCGATGCCTACTATGACCTGACCCGGGCGCTGCAGCTGGCCGGCGGTTTCGGTTACGACGTCTACAAGCGCGACGTCATGAACAACAAGGAGATCGCCCGCACCTACTGGCTCGGCGGCAAGTACCGGCTGAGCAAGAGGATGTTGACCTCGCTGCGCGTCGAAAACAACGTGAATGCCCAATACGAGAGCGATACTCAAGGGCGCTTCGTCTTTGACTACGACTTCTAGAAAGGGGGGAAATCCGTGAAGAAATGGTTTATCGCACTCCTGCTCCTGGCGGCGTCGACCTTCTCGGTCCAGATGGCTCTGGCCGACAAGATGGCGCACAAGGAGTACGCCTCGACCCCCATCGCCGACTGCAACTCGTGCCACAAGGAAGAGGGGGTCGCCCCGAACCACGACGCCGACTGGGTCCGGGGCCACCGGGTCCTGGCCAGCAAGGCGGGCAGCAACTGCGCCCAGTGCCACGTCCAGCAGTTCTGCCTCGACTGCCACCAAGGGGGGGGGGTCGACGCCAAGCTGTCGACCCGCAACTACCAGCGCGACTACGTCCCCAAGAGCCACCGGACGGATTTCATCATGATCCATCCGACCAAGGCCCTGGACAACCCGCAGACCTGCACCCGCTGCCACGAGCCTTCGTACTGCAACGAGTGCCACAGCCGCTACCCGAAGGGGGCGCTGCGGATCAAGTCGCACCTGATGCTTGGCCTCAATGGCCAGAAATACTCGCCGGCCCTCGGCGAGCACGCCATCGAGGCGCGGCGCAATCTCCAGTCGTGCCAGAGCTGCCACCCCGAAGGTGACGTCTGCATCCAGTGCCATGGGGCAGGAAAATCTAACTCGGTGAATCCGCACCCCAGGAGTTGGGGGCGCATCAGCGGCAACTTCAAAGACCGGGCAGGGAGCAGGGTCTGCACCAAGTGCCACCTGCCGGGTACCTTCTAACCACCCCACAAGGAGGAAACAGCATGAGTGGAAAAGTTTCAAAGTATCTGACTGTGCTGGCCGCGGTTTCGCTCGCGGCCGGGCTTGCCGGCTGCGGCTCCGGCAACAAGAGCGGTTCCGCTTTGCTTGGTGATGTCGCCAAGGTTAGTGAAGCCAGCTGTGCCCAGTGTCACAGCACGGCGGTCGATCATATCGCCGGTACCAAGATTTACGACGCTTATCTGGCGTCGAAGCACTTTACCAACAGCGGAGAGACCGTAGGTTGCCAGGACTGCCATGGCGGTGGTGCCCAGCATAACGGTGTCGGGCCCCTTCCCTATCCGAATCCCGACTCTGCGGGCATCTGCCTCAATTGCCACACGGAAGAGGACAACCTGCTGCCGGCTGCGCACTTCGCCACCTACACCAGTGCGGTGCATCCTGCCCAGTACGTCAGCGCAAACTATGAGAAGTCCTGCACCAGCTGCCACGATCCCCACAAGGCGGACAAAGGGATCGGCCAGGAGCACACCGACTGGGCGGCATCGGGCCACGGTAACGTGAACGGGCCGGCATGGAGCGACGAGGATTTCAAGGAGAATGTTTCCTGTATTCGCTGCCATACGTCGACCGGCTTCATCGATTACGTCCAGTCGAACTTCACGCTCCCGACCCAGACCTGGGCATCGGCGAGCGACAAATCGTTCGAGGTCCTGACCTGCAAAGCCTGCCACACCGACTACAACTTCAAGAACCGGGTCCGGCCGGTTGGCGCCTTCACCGCTCCGTACAACGGCGGCCAGAGCCCGGCAACCTTCCCGAGCGTCGGCCAGTCCAACCTCTGCATTCCGTGCCATGCCGGCCGCGAGAGCGGGGATACCGTCAATGCGGTCACCAACTTCACCAACTCTAGCTTCAAGAACTCCCATTACCTGGCGGCGGCCGGCCTCATGTACATGAAGGCAGGCTTTATCAACTTTACCTCCCTCGATGCCACCATCGGCAGCAGCACTTACGGCAAGACCCTTTTGCCGGACGATGCCAGCACCCCGGGCGGCATTGCCGGCGGCGTCACCAGCAAGCACCGGAAGCTGGGGACTCCGGCAATTAACGGCAACTCGCCCTTCGTGGCGGGATTCCTCGACAGTGAAGGGCCCTGTGTGACCTGCCACCTGAACGGTGTCGGCGTCACTCCACGGACGAGCAGCCACACCCTGGCAATCAATGCCGATGCCTTCACCCAGGTCTGCGTCAACTGCCACACCTCGGAAGGGGGAACGCCGCTTGACGGAACCAACTTCACGACCGTCTTTCTCGAGCCGCAGAAGGAAGTCTTCCAGAACGCCCTCAAGCTGGCCGCGACGGTGCTGCAGACCAAGTGGGGGATCAAGTATGATTCGTCTACCTATCCCTACTTCTACGACCTGAATAACGGAAATAAAGCGGTGAAGGACTGGACCCGCGGTACAGGCAACCAGGCGTTCGGCAAAAAGATAATGGGAGCCTGTTTCAACATCAACCTCCTTACCAAGGATCCCGCGGCCTATGTCCACGCCCGTACCTACGCCCGTCGCCTTATCTACGACTCCATCGACTTCCTGGACGATGGGGCGATGAACCTGTCGGTTGGTGCTACCGCCCTTGCCACGGATCCGACTAACTATGGAAAGGGTGCCGCTGCCTATACCGACGGCACACTGACCACGCTCTCTCCGGGGACCACTGAGAGTATGGTATATCTCATCGGCTGGAGCCGCACTACCGGCGCCTGGAGTACGCCGGAGCGTCCGTAGTCCGGATCTCGTCTGCAGTACCTGCCCCGCCTCGCAAGAGGCGGGGTTTTTCGTCACTTATGATGGGGTTATTCAGAAGCCGGAACCCGTGAACACCGCTCCTCCAGGAAGGCAACCGGAGCGGGCATGAAAGAGATTTTGCGAGCATGATGTTCTTGCCTCCCAGAAAACATGCATTACTCTTTTTCGTCATTCCATCCATTCTGGGACATTGGGTAGCTTTTGGGATTATCGACAGATTCGACACCCTGCAGTTTGCTCCTCCGGTTGCAACGATCCCCTCGGTATACGTAAGCCTCAAGGAGGATGAAACGTTTCGTCGCGTTCTACAGCGTGACGACGATCTTCTCCCCTCCCATGGTGCCGGCGTGGTGCCAGGGGGTGAAGACGTGGCTCGCAAGATTTCTCCCGGCTCCGAGGATGCTTCAAGCCCAGGGCCAGTTGAGCGGGAGGAGCTTTCTGCGGCACCGGTTTCTGACGTGCCTTCACCACCTGCCCCGCCGGCCGCTTCACCTCGAGGCGACACTTATCCCAGCTCCAGGGGGCCATCTGTGGCCGCGCCGCTGCGAAAGAGCAGCGAGTTTATCGCAACGGAGCGCGAGAAACTTACCTACCGGATTTCTCTCTACGGTGTCGCGGTGGGGAATGCCGAACTGGAGGCGCGACACGAAAACGGTGAGGTCAGGATAACCACAAGGGTAACATCCAACCCGGTTTTGTCGGGCATTTACCCGGTGGATGACCGCATCGAGACCCGACTTGTGGCGGGAAACTACCTCATTACGAATGTCAGGCAAAAGGAGGGGAGATTTGCCAGCGATATGGGATTCACCCTCAAGATGCGGGAGAAAAGCGTTTTCTGGATCGACCGCCTGCGCCAGGTCTACGGTTCCGACTCCCTTCCCCGGGAGGATGTGATGGATCTCATCTCCGGCTTCTACTACCTGCGGAACAGGCCGCTGGAGGTAAACAGGCCGGTGGAGCTGCACCTCTACGACAGCATCAAATACGTCCCCACGACGGTCGAAGTTCTGAGGAAAGAGCGGGTGCTCCTTCCCAACCTGAAAGAGGTCGATACCCTTGTGATCCATCCCCTGCTCAAGACCGACGGCTTCTTCAGAAGGACCGGCGACGTGCTGGTCTGGCTCACCGACGACGAGCGCAAGGTGCCGGTGCGGGTGGAAACGAGCATTCCCCTCGGCACGGTCACGGCGGAACTGGTTTCGGCCGAAGCGGAGCCCGCCACATCCCGCAAGTGAATGCGGCCCGGAATCATGCCGATTCCCCA
Source organism: Deltaproteobacteria bacterium (assembly GCA_021847245.1). Classification (GTDB taxonomy): domain Bacteria; phylum Desulfobacterota; class Desulfuromonadia; order Geobacterales; family Geobacteraceae; genus Geobacter. The sequence continues at coordinate 29,472 of JAJZUC010000022.1, forward strand.
CAATCCTCATTCTGCACAGTCAGTATCCCGAAAAAGGCAAGTCCGGGAAGAGGCTGGCGTTCCTGTAGAAATCCGATTGCAGCGCAAAATATTCGTAATGTAGTCCGAATATAACCCGTTTAGTTCGGCATCGGTCTCTTCCGCGCGCGACTTAGTTGCTTGCAAGTGAGAGATTAGTGATTAAACTGGTTTTATCATGTATTTGGGGATGGTACCTGCCCGTAAGGTGCCATGCGGTTTCCAGCTGGGGCTTGTCACGGACGAGGAGCATCCCTCCGTTTTCCACGCCATGCCGTCCGATTCTGTCCCTCGATTTTCATTTTGCAATCATCCCCGCATCGAAAAGTCATCGCCAATAGTTTCGTATCACCAGGTAAAGGAGGTGAGTCGGCGACGCTGCTGCCGCACGGGTTGTTATCAACTGTGTGAAAGGAGGTCCGATTGATGGTGAGCAAACGTTTTGCGCGACTGCTCTTCCTGGGGTCGCTCCTTGCCGCGACGAGCGGCTGGGGGGCCGATTTCCACGGCAGGAGCTCGACTCAGCTCCTCTGGTTCGACGACTTCTACAACGGCCGGCAGGTTGAGGTTGCCGAGTACCTGAGAGTCTCGGTCACCAACGTGGACAAGGGGGGGAAGTTTTCCATCGCCGGCTATGGCCGGGGTACTCAGGACCTGAACAACGGTGAAGGGATCAACGGCAGACTCTATTATCTGTACGGCGACTACCGGGGGCTCTTCGACAAGCTCGATCTGCGGATCGGACGGCAGTTCGTCAACAGTTCCGCCGGCACGGCCCTCGTCGATGGCGGGATGTTCGACCTGAAGAACATCGGCGCGGTCGGATTCACGGTTTTCGGCGGTCGGGACGTCATTTTCGGACTTAACGGCGAGACCGGGCATGAGGGGGACTACGTCCTCGGGATGTCGGCCTATCTGGCGGGGTTCCGGAACACCGACCTTGATTTCGCCTGGTTCCGGAAGTGGGACCAGGGGGACGTTTCCCGCGATATCCTCGGTGCCTCGTTCAAGCAATACCTCTTCAACCGGATGAAGGTCTACGCCAATGCCCGCTACGATCTGACCTCCGAGGTCTTCAACGAGGTCCTGGCCGGGGTCAAGTACTTTCCGATCGCCCGGCTGATCTTCACCGGCGAGTGGTACCAGAGCTACCCGACTTTCGACACCACCTCCATCTACTCGGTCTTTGCGGTAAACCGCTACCAGGAGGGGGTCTTCCGTGTCGACTACACCATCACCGACATGTTCGCGGTCAACGGCGGTTACACCCGCCAGGACTTCGGCGACGACGGCACCTCCGACGTATTCGAGGTCGGCTGTACCATCCGCCCCATCGAGAAAGTGACGATCAACCTCAACTACGACCGGCGCGACGGCTACGGCGGCCAGCTCAACGGCGGGATGCTCGATGTCACCTACGATGCCACCAAGAGCCTGCAGTTGGCGACTGGGATGACCTACGACGTTTACAACCGCGATTTCTTCACCTCCAACAGCGAGCAGCACTCGGCACAGCTCTACTGGGTCGGCGGGCGCTACCGCCTTGCCAAGAGCATGCAGGCGTCGCTGCGCATCGAGGACAACGTGAACAAAACGTACAACAACAGCGTCCAGGGGCGCTTCCCTGGCCCGACAAGGGCACCCTGGGATCCGCGTTCAATCTGAACAATTTGATAAGGGAGCCTGGCGGGTATGTGCACGATCATTGGTACACCGCTTTGCTTATCTATGACTCGCTTGATTTTCTGGATGATGGAATGCAGAACGACTCATACTCGAATCCAGCCATATTCCCTGCGGGAAGAGCTTTGTCCGGCCCGCTTTACTAGGCTGTACAGGGCCGGATATTTTCCGAAGCAAGGGAGGCCCCGGAGCAATCCGGGGCTTTTTTCATGCGGTGCGCCCGGCGCAGGAATTCCGGCGCCATCCTCCATGAGAAAATATACAGCTTCGTTTGACAAGGGATTCTTTCCCTCTACACTGTTTCACAATTGGACCGTCGTTTCAAAACGCCATTATGCGCTGTTCCCCCGAGACATTCCACTACTAGGAGCGTGCCATGAAACACAAGCTGCGGCTCATGACCCTGGCGTTCGCCTCACTGCCGTCACTGGCGGCGGCGGCCGACCTCGGCGTCGACGCCACCTCCCTGATCCGTCTGGAGGAACGGAGCGTCCCCGGGTTCAAGGACGAGAACGTCGTCCCGGCCACCCAGTTCCTCGGCGTCGACCTCGATAAGCTGGGGGACGGCAACCTCTCGTTCCATCTCCACGGCTGGGGGCGGGTGGATCTGGCCCACCGCAGCACCGACGAAGGGACGACGGACGGCGACCTCTCCTATGCCTACCTCGCCTACCGTTTTCCGAAGGCGGACGGCCTGGTCCGCCTCGGCCGCTTCTACGTCTACGAAGGGATAGCGGCCGAACAGCTGGACGGGGTGAGCGTCCGGGGGGACCTGGCGAAGGGATTCACCGCGTCGCTCTTCGGCGGGGCGCCGGTTCGCCTGGACATTACCGACAGGAACAAGGGGGACTATGTCGTCGGCGGGCGGGTCGGTTTCCGCGTCCCCGGCATCCTGGAGATCGGGGCGTCGGCGCTGCGGGAGGGGAACACCGACACCGGCCAGACCGCCAATCTCAAGAATTACCGGCAGCTGGTGGGGGGAGACATCTGGCTCGCGCCATTCCGGATGATCGAGGTGCGGGGGCACTCCAGCTACAATACCGCCACCGACGGTTTCGCCGAGCACTCCTATCTCGTTCTGTTCCAGCCGCTCAAGGACCTTTCGATCTCGGCCGAATACAACGACTATCGGCTGAAGGACTATTTCGCCTCGACCAATCTCCGCTCCCTCTTCAACCCCGACAAGGGGGAGACCCTGCGCAGCTACGGCGGGAGCGTCACCTACGTGATCGCCAAGCCGGTGGAGGTGAGCGCCGACTACAAGCGGATCAACTATCACGGCGACAACCATGGCAACACCCACCGCTACGGCGGCGAGGTGCGGCTCACCCTGGCCGACCGGAAGGTGCGGGCAGGGGTCTCGTACCACCGGGCCGACAGTAACAGGGCCGACGTCAACTCGTACCACGAGGTGCGGGGGTGGGGGCTCTATGATGCGGCGGCCTACTTTGCGAGCCTCGACGCCATCGCCCATTTCTACCGCCAGTCCATCGACACGAGGAGCCACGACTACGAGTTCGTCGGCTCCGCCGGCTACCGGATCCTCCCGAACCTCGCCTTCTCGGGGGATATCGCCTACGGCCGCAACCCCCGCCTCGATTCCGAACTGAGGGGGGTGCTGAGGCTCACCTGGAACTTTACCTCCACGAGCAAAGGAGCGGCAAAATGAGACGGATCAAGCTCTTGAGTCTATGCGCAGCGTTTGCGGGTGCGATGGCCCTGGCCGCCTGCACCCATGTGATATCCCAGGAGACGAGCCTGCCGTCGTGGCACCCCGAGGCCCTGGGCGAGGGACGCGTCGACTGCTCCGAATGCCACGAGGACAAGGTCAAGGGGGTCCTCAAGCCCTATGCCTCCTTCAGCCACACGCCGGTCTTCGTCAAGAACCACCGCTTCTATGCCGGGGAGGACGGCCGGCTCTGCGCCACGTGCCACAAGCCTTCCTTCTGCACCGACTGCCACGCCAACGAGCTTGAGATAAAGCCGTCGATCAGGTACGGCAACCGGCCGGACCGGGAGCTCGTCCATCGGGGCGACTACCTGACGCGCCACCGGATCGACGGCAAGATCGACCCGACGAGCTGCTTCAAGTGCCACGGCAGGACCAACAACGAGCAGTGCGTTGCGTGCCACCGGTAGGAGGGAGTCAATGAAACGACTTGTGAGCGCCATTCTTCTCCTCGTTGCCGGGGCCGTGTTCTGGGGCTGCTCCAGCAGCAACGACAACTCGCCCCTGTTCGACCCGGTCACCGGCAAGCATTCCGACAACTGGATCGAGAGCCACTGGCTTGAGTTCCGGAAGAACAACAACCAGTGCGTGCAGTGCCACGGTTCGTTCACCGTCAGTGCCCAGTCGGGGGGGATCTCCGGGGTGAGCTGCTTCTCTGCCAATATCGGGGCGCAGATCTGTCACACCGATGGTCCGGCCGGCCACCCGGTCGGATGGGGGGCCGCTTCCCAGCACGGGCGCAGCGGCGCCATGGCGGCACCGGCGGTATCCGCAGGGTTTGCCTATTGCAGCCGCTGTCACGGTTCGCTGTACAACAACGGGGCGGCCCGCTCCTGCCTCTCGTGCCATACCCGGGCTCCCCACCCCGATGCCCCGTGGCACGGGACGACCGCATCGGGAACGAACCACGTCTTCACCGATCCGGGGAATGCCCCCGAATGCGCCAAGTGCCACCTGAACGGCACGAACTCGGCGCTCCAGCCGACGACCCCGGCCCCGGCCGGGACCCCTCCCGGCTGCTTCAACAGCACCCTTTGCCATGGGACCGACGTCTCGCACCCGGCCGGATGGAGCGATCCGAACAGCCCGAACTTCCACGGTCCGACCGCCAAGGCCGCCAGTTCGCCATCGGGCGGATTCGGCTATTGCCAGAGGTGCCACGGCACCAATTACCAAGGGGTGGGGGCGGCCGTGAGCTGCTTCTCCGCCAGCGTCGGGGCCTTCACCTGCCATAACGGCGGCCAGCCGGCCATCACCCCCCATTCGCCGGCGCCGTGGCATGGGACCCATACCCACACCAACACCGATCCCACCAACGCCACGTTCTGCGCCGCCTGCCACACCAACGGCGCCAACTCCACCCGGCAGCCCGCAACGCCGGCGGCGCCGGGGACTCCCGCCGGCTGTTTCAACAATACCCTCTGCCACGCCAACGACGTGCAGCCGCCGCACCCGGTCGGGGGACTCTATCTGCCGTCTTCTCAGCACGGTGCCGACGCCATCAACAAGAACAACAACGGCAAGGGACTGAATACCTGCCAGCCCTGCCACGCCACTCCCGCCTCCGGTGCAAATCCGCGGTTCAACGTGCCGCGTGGCGCCACCCTCACTGCCGGCTGCGAAACCTGTCACATGGCCCTGACGGCTCACCCGACCCCGTGGCTCGTCGGACGGGGGACGACCCTGGGCGCCACCAACCAGCTCCGTCATTCGGCCCTCGCGGCACTTACCACGGCTGGTACGGCGGTCACCAACTACTGCACCCTCTGTCACGGCGCGAACCTGGACGGCATCGGCGGCGTCGCCCCCTCCTGCGTCTCCAACACCACCCGCCTCAACATCGCCGGGGTCGGGGCTGTCTGCCACTTCAACGCCGTTGCCGTGAAGGATGTGAGCACCGGCCTCTTCAATATCCAGACGGGGTGCGTGTCGTGCCACGGCAATCCGCCGGTCGGCACCACCTACCCGAACCGTGACCTCCAGCACAGCGAACACCTCTTCGCAAATGTGAACTGCGGCACCTGTCACAGCGGCGCCGGTTACGCGACCGCCCTGCACGCCAACGGGACGGCGGACGTAGTGCTTTCCGCCACCTTCCAGGCCAAGACCGGCGGTGTCGCTTCGTACAACGCGACGACCGGGGCCTGCAGCAACGTCAGCTGCCACGGCGGTCAGGTAACCCCTCCCTGGCCTTCGGGGGTGATCAACGTAAGCACCGACTGCCTCTTGTGCCACGCCTACGGCACGACCCAGTACAACAGCCCCTCCTCGGGACCATTGACGCACCACGGCCTCATCACCACCACCTGCACCGAGTGCCACGATACGACGAAGCTGGCCGTGAACCACTTCACCAACCTCCAGACGACGGCCATGGAGGGGCCGGCATCGGGGACGATCCTCAATGCCCTGAACTACGATCCGGCGACACGGAGCTGCCTCTTCACCTGCCACATCGGCAATCAGGTCCATACTCGCTCCATGAACTGGTAAAGCGCATTGCATCATACGGAAGGGGAAAGGCGAGGTCTTCTCGCCTTTCCCTTTGCTGATTAAGCACTAATCTTCCGCTAGAAGTTACCCCCCTTTGAAAAAGGGGGGCCAGGGGGGATTTTTCAGCGGCAATCAAAGGCAAATCCCCCTAAATCCCCCTTTGCTAAAGGGGGACTTGGGCTTGCGGAAGATTGGTACTAATCGGCTTCCCTTTTGGGACGAGTCGCCCCCCTGGATGGATTTGGCGACGGGAGAGCTGTGTCATGGGGAAGAATGCACGTTTCAACCTCCCTCCCAGCGAGATTACCCCCGAGGAGGTCTTCCGGAACCGCCGCACCTTCCTCAAGGCCCTCGGCTTCGCCGGGCTGAATGCCTGGCCGCTCCTGAATGCCTGCACCAATTTCGCGGCGCAGCGGCGCGAGCTCGGCGGCACCCTCGTGAACCTGAAGACGCTGCCGGCGCGGCCTAACCCGCGGTACACCCTCGACCGCCCCCTCACCGACCGGGTGGAGGCGGCGAAGTACAACAACTTCTACGAATTCACCTCCGGAAAAAGCGTCTGGAAATCGGTCGACCGGTTCCTCACCCGCCCGTGGCAGGTGGCGGTCACCGGCATGGTGAAGAAACCGCGGGTGTACGACGTCGACGAGCTGATCCGCACCATGCCGCTGGAGGAGCGGAGCTACCGCCACCGCTGCGTGGAGGCGTGGGCCATGGCAGTCCCCTGGACCGGCTTCCCTCTGGCGGAACTGGTGCGGCGGGTGGAGCCCCTGGCCGGGGCGACCCATGTCCGGTTCGTCTCGTTTCTGCGCAAGGACCAGGCCCCGAATCAGGGAGGGTTCTTCACCACGGAGCTCTGGCCCTACCACGAGGGGCTCACCCTGGCCGAGGCGACCAACGAGCTGGCGTTTCTCGCCGCGGGGGTCTACGGCCGGGAGCTGCCGAAACAGCACGGGGCGCCGATCCGCCTCGTCACCCCCTGGAAGTACGGCTTCAAGGGGATCAAGTCCATCGTCGAGATCAACTTCACCGACCGCCAGCCCCCCACCTTCTGGAGTAGCCTCGAACCGGACGAGTACGGCTTCTGGGCCAACGTGAACCCGGAGGTGGACCACCCCCGCTGGTCCCAGAAGAGCGAGCGGATGCTCGGCACCGGCGAGCGCCGGCCGACGGTAATCTTCAACGGCTACGGCGAGTACGTGGCCCACCTCTACCGCCCGCCGCGGCGGGAGTTTTTTTACTAACTTCTACTTCTGCTTTGTCACATTTCTCAAAAGCTCCGACAGGGGGGCCGGGGACTCTCCCGGAGAAAAAAATCCCGCAAGAAACCACGATGTCTTCGCGAAAGGAAAGCTGCAAAATCGTCTGTTCAGGTGAATCGTGCGACTGGCGGTGACGCTTGGAGTTTTTTCGGAGGGAGAGTCCCCGGTCCCCTCTCCCAGACGCTGATATCGAATGTGACAAAGTGGGGCTACTGACTTCTTCTGCTGACTGCTATTGCCCTTGGCCTGTTATATCTGTTAAGATTTTCCGATTCATTTCACAACTTCAGGGAGCAGAGCGTGCGCCACGCAGACAGACAGTCCGACAGCAGCCTGAGCCCCGCCCTCGCGTCCGACCCTCGCTTCATCGCGGTGGAGCGGACCCTCAAGCAGTACCAGTTCCGTCCCGATGCCCTGATCGAGGTGCTCCACGTGGCGCAGGAGGCCTTCGGCTTTCTGAGCGAGGAGCTGATGGAGCATGTGGCCCGGCAGCTGAAAGTCCCCCTGAGCCGGGTCTACGGGGTGGCCACCTTCTACCATTTTTTCTCCCTGGAACCCCGTGGTGAGCACTCCTGCGTCGTCTGCACCGGCACCGCCTGCTACGTGAAGCGCTCCGGCGAGATCGTGAAACGGCTCGAAGGGGAGTTCGGCGTGAAGGCGGGGGGCACCACCGCCGACGGGAAGCTGACCCTCTCCACCGTCCGCTGTCTCGGCAGCTGCGGCCTGGCGCCGGTGGTGGTGCTGGACGGCGAGGTCGCCGGCCGCAGCACCCCCGATGCGGCCGCCGCCGCCGCCCACCGCCTCATTGCGGAAGGGAAGCCGGAGAAAAAGCCGCTGCCCGAGCGCCCCCGCCGCCGGGGGAGAAGGGGAGGGACGCCGTGATCCCGGCCGATCTGAGAGCCATGGCCGAGCAGGAGCGGGAACGCCAGGAACGGTTTCGGTGCCGGATCCTGGTCTGCGCCGGTACCCCCTGTCTTTCCGCCGGGGCGGACGCGGTGCTGGAGACGCTTCGCCAGGGGATCGCCGAGGGGGGGCTCGACGCGGAGATCGAACCGGTTGCCTCAGGTTGCATGGGGCCATGCAGCCGTGGTCCCCTCGTCAAGGTCCGCTCCAGGGGAAAGGAAGTCATCTACGAGCGGGTCACCCCCGAGTCGGCCCGCCAGATCCTCTTCTCCGTCGTCAAGGGGCGCAAGCCCCCGACGGTTTCCCCCCTCCCGCCCGATCTCCCGTTCCTCGCCCGGCAGGAGCGGGTGGTCCTCGCCAACAGCGGCGCCATCAACCCCGAGCGGATCGAGGAGTACGTGGCGGCCGGCGGCTACGGGGCACTCTCCCACGCCCTCCACGAGATGACCCCCGACGACGTCTGCCGGGAAGTTTCCCTCTCCGGCCTGCGGGGGCGGGGAGGGGCCGGCTATCCGACCGGCGTCAAGTGGAGCCTGGCGCGCAAGGCTCCCGGCGAGCGGAAGTACGTGGTGGCCAACGGCGACGAGGGGGATCCCGGCGCCTACATGGACCGCTCCATCATGGAGTCGGACCCCCACCGGGTCCTGGAGGGGATGGCGCTGGCCGGCTATGCCATCGGCGCCGAGCAGGGGTTCATCTACGTCCGGGGGGAGTACCACCTGGCGGGGCGGCGGCTGGAGGGGGCGATCCGCGACGCCGAGCGCAAGGGGCTCCTCGGGAGCCGCGTCCTGGGGAGCAACTTCAACTTCCGGATCGACATCCGCACCGGCGCCGGCGCCTTCGTCTGCGGCGAGGAGACCTCCCTCATGGCCTCCATCATGGGGAAGCGGGGGCAGCCGTGGCACCGCCCCCCCTATCCGGCCCAGAAGGGGCTCTGGGGGAACCCGACCCTCATCAACAACGTGGAGACCTTCGCCGCCGTCCCCGCCATCGTCGGCGGCGGGGCCGAGTGGTTCGCCGCCATCGGGACCCCGAAGAGCCGGGGAACCAAGGTCTACGCCCTCTGCGGGCAGGTGGAGATCGCCGGCCTGATCGAGGTCCCCATGGGGACCACCCTGCGGGAGGTAGTCTTCGAGATCGGCGGCGGCATCCCGTCGGGGAAGCTTTTCAAGGCGGCCCAGTCCGGGGGGCCGTCGGGGGGGTGCATCCCGGCGGCGTTCCTCGACACCCCCCTCGATTACGAGAGCATGGAGCGGCTCGGCACCATCATGGGGTCGGGGGGACTGATCATCATGGACGAGACGAGCTGCATGCCCGACGTGGCGTCGTTTTTCCTCGATT
>JAJZUC010000101.1 GCA_021847245.1 Deltaproteobacteria bacterium
AAAATAGCAGAGAGAAGTCAAGACTTTAAAGACAATAAAGTCTTGACTTCTCCTTAATCTTTCTGGCATTGTAAAAACTCTTGCAATGTAATCTGCGTATGAGATGGTGTATGAAGCAGACGCGTTTCCGAAAATATATAGCTTCCCTCATGGTTGTTGTCGTCTTCACAATCTCTGTGGTCGGATTTTGTCGGAGCTCGGACGCCAGAGAACTATCGAACGATACGAGTAAATCTCATGGGGGCAGCTATCTCACCGCTCTCGAAAAAGGTTGCCCCTTTTGCCCCATCGATGAGCACTCCGTACCCGACCATTGCGATTCCTCCTGCTATTGCTCCTGCCACGCGCCGTTGACGGCACAGCCGGTCCAGGTCGTTTGTTCACAACAAGTTGCTCCTCTTGAATTCCCCGAGCCGTTCAAAGCCTTACCCGAAGTATATCTACCCAAATTCATACCCCCGCATATCCTCGTCTAACAGCTGAAGAGAGTGCTTCATCCTGAAGCCTGAAGGGAGATGTGCGTCTTAGGCGCTATCTCCTTCACATATCAGCTATCCGAATAATCACAGACCAATCATAACTGAATAAAACTGACAAGGAGGTAATTGTCTTGGTACGAACAGTTTCTGTAACGGAAGCAGTCTTCCTGTTCCTGGTATTTTGTAGTTTGACCGCCGCAATCCCAGCCTTTGCTGAGGAAAAGAACTTTACGATTCAGCAGGCCGTGGAATTTTCCCAGCAAAACAACGGTGAACTGAAGGCGCTCCGGGAGGAGAAGGGAATACGGGAGGCCGGAAAGATCAAGGCCGGTCTCTACCCCAATCCGGTCCTGGATCTGGACGGGACAACCGGAGAACTTTCCGGCAGTCCCTCGGAAAATCGAATCTCCATCGGCATTTCCCAGGAATTTCTGACCATGGGGAAACGGGGGAAGCGTCTGCAAGTAGCCGATAAAGAAATCGAAAGCTTCGGCCGGCAGATCGACAACTCCGGGCGGCTTCTCGTGGAGGATGTCAAAACCACCTTCTACGACATCCTCCTGGCCGGAAAAAGAGTAGAACTGGCAGAGCGCTCCATCGCCCTCAACAATCAACTCCTGGAGGTCACGAAACAGCGGCTGGAGGCGGGGGACATCCCTGAGCTGGAGGTGAACCTGGCCCGGGTGGAGGTGGCGAGAAGCGAAGGAAGGAAGGTCGAGGCGGAGCGGGAGATCTATCCGGCCAAGGCGCGGCTCCTCGCCCTCATGGGGCTTTCTTCAGATGTAGCGGCAAGCTTCAGCGGTTCCCTAGAGGGAAAACCTTTTGCGAAAACCCTTGGGGAGCTGAAAAGTCTGGCACTGGCAAAGCGCCCCGACATCAGGGCACTGGAAGCCGAGAAGGCGAAAAGCGATGCCGAAATAGCCCTGGCGCAGGCTGAGCGGATTCCCAACATCACGGCGGGGCTTGGCTACCAGCGGGAGAACACCGCAATCGATGTGGCTGGAAGCGAGGCAAAGGACCGTGACAATCTCATCGCCCTGAAACTCTCCATTCCCATCCCCCTGTTCGATAGGAATCAGGCCGGGATCAGGGAAGCGCAGGCCAGGAAGGGGAGCGCCGAAAACCGTTACGCTTTTGCCCGACTGACCGCAGAACGGCAGGTGGAGGCGGCCTACGCCCGGCTGACCACGGCTGAAAAAACCCTTGCGATCTATGCGAAGAATATTATCCCTCAACTTGAGGAAAACCTGAAGATGGTGCAGGAGGCGTACCGTCTCGGCGAGGTGGGGATTCTTGCGGTCATTGAGGAGCAGAAGAAATTCTTCGAGGTAAACGACAGTTATCTAACGGCCCTCTACAACCGCCAGACGGCGCTGGCAAAGCTGGAGGCGGCTGTTGGCACTGATTTAAGCCTGGAAATTGCCGGAGGTGAAAAGTGAAAAAGAAGGGGATCATTATAGGTGTCATCCTGGCCCTAGTGCTGGGAGGCGCGTTCGTTTACCGCTTCACCCATCTGACGACCGGCAAGGGGGAAGAGCAGGCCAAGAAAAAGGAAGCCGGTGAGCTTAAAGAGGAAGGCAAGAAAGCAAAGGAAGAGGAGCATAAAGAAGCCGCAAGCGTAAAGATGGACCCGGAAACCCAGAAAAAGAGCGGAGTGGTCGTTGCTATGGCTCGAAAAAAGAGTCTCGGCGGCGTCATCACCGTCACCGGCAAGGTGGAGGTGAATGCCGACCGGATCGCCCATGTATCGCCCCGGATATCCGGTAAGATCATTTCGGTGGGGGCAAGCCTTGGTGACGGTGTCGGTGCGGGGCAGGTATTGGCCCGCCTTGATAGCGTAGAACTGGGTGAGGCGCTCAACCGCTACCATCAGTCGAAAACGCGGCTCGCTCTGGCAGAGAAAAACATGGAGCGGGTGAAGGTCCTGGTGGAGAAGAAGATCGCGGCGAGAAAGGAGATCCTCCAGGCTGAGACCGACTACCAGATGGCGCGTGCCGAGCTCCACACCGACGAGGAGCGGCTTCTTCTTTATGGTCTATCCAAGAGCGATCTGGCGGCCACGGACGGAAAAAGGATCCTGGTGCCGGTCCGTTCCCCCATCGGCGGAGTGGTGACGGAAAAACAAGCGGTCGTTGGCGAACTGGCCGACCCCTCCAAGAGCCTCTATACGGTCGCCGACCTCTCCACCGTCTGGGTGATGGTTGACATAAACGAGAAGGACCTGACGAAGGTTAGAAAGGGGCAGGCCGCCACTGTCACGGTGGGTGCCTTTCCGGACACGAAATTCAGGGGGCGGATTGCCCTTATCGCCGACATCGTGAACGAGGCGACCCGCACCGTGAAGGCGAGGGTTGAAGTGCAGAACCCGGGCAGGAAGCTGAAGCCGGAGATGTTCACCACCGTTGAGCTGACCCTCCCGGCCACCGGAGCGGCGGTCCTGGCGGTCCCCGAGGATGCGATCCAGGAGCTGGAGGGAAAGAAGGTCCTCTTCGTAACCGAAGACAGCAAGGAGTTCATCCCCCGTGCGGTACAGCTTGGCCTTGCCTCCGGCGGGATGGTGGAGATATCGGGCGGACTCGTTGAAGGTCAGCATTATGCGGTCAAGGGGAGTTTCATCCTCAAATCCGAGCTGAAGAAGGGCGAACTGGGGGAGGAATAAACCATGATCGATAAGATATTGCAGTTTGCGCTCAAGCAGCGCCTACTGGTCCTGATCGCGACCGTCATCCTGATCGGCGCCGGCATCTGGGCGATGAAAAAACTCCCGGTTGACGCCTTTCCAGACGTCACCAACGTCCAGGTGCAGATCCTGACCGTTGCGGGGGGGATGGCCCCCACCGAGGTGGAGAAGCTGATAACCTTCCCCATCGAGACATCGATGGGGGGACTCCCCCGGCTCCACGAAGTCCGCTCCCTTTCCAAGATCGGCCTGTCGGTCATCACCGTGGTCTTCGAGGACGGTGTGGATACCTACTTTGCCCGCCAGCAGGTCTTCGAGCGGCTCCAGCAGGCGCGCGACCGCCTGCCGAAAGGGATCGAGCCGCAGATGGGGCCGATCACCACCGGCCTCGGCGAGATCTACCAGTACATCCTGGAGGGGAAGGACTACGATGTCCGGGAACTCCGCTCTCTCCAGGACTGGGTGGTCCGTCCCATCCTCCGCACCGTCCCCGGCGTGACGGACGTCAACTCTTTCGGCGGCCAGGTGAAACAGTACCAGGTGCAGATCGACCCGGGGAAACTGAAGAGTCTGGGGCTCACTATCCATGACGTGATGGAGGCGGTGGAGAAGAACAACGCCACGGTCGGCGCCGGTTTCATCGAGCATCGGGAGGAGCAGTACATGGTGCGCGGTATCGGCCTGGCCAAGGGGATCGACGACCTGAACCGAATCGTTGTAACGAGCCGCGGCGGCACTCCGATCCATCTGGACGACGTGGCCCAAGTCACCATCGGCAACGAGCCGCGCCAGGGGGCAACCACCTATATGGGCAAAGGGGAGGCGGTGGCCGGCATTGTCATGATGCTCAAGGGGGCCTCCAGCAAGGAGGTGATCGCCGGAGTCACCGAGAAGGTGAAGACCATCCAGAAGGCTCTTCCGCAGGGGGTAAAGCTTATTCCCTACTACGACCGGACCGAACTGGTCTGGAAGACTATTCACACCGTGACCAGAAACCTAATCGAGGGGGGGCTGCTGGTCATCGCCGTCCTCTTCTACTTCCTCGGCAATGTGCGGGGCGCTGTCATCGTCGCCCTGACCATCCCCCTCTCCATGCTCTTCTCCTTCCTGGGGATGCACTGGCTCGGGCTCTCCGCCAACCTCATGACCCTCGGCGCCATCGACTTCGGAATGATCGTGGACGGCAGCGTCGTGATGGTGGAGAACACCGTGCGTCACCTGGCGGAGCGGAAGAAGGGAGAGAGCACGCTCCACACCATCTTCCTCTCGGCGAAGGAGGTGGCCCGCCCCATTCTCTTCGGGGTATTCATCATCATCATCGTCTACCTCCCCATCGTTACCCTCACCGACATGGAGGGGAAGATGTTCTCTCCCATGGCCTTCACCGTCGGCTTCGCCCTCCTTGGCTCCCTCATCCTCACCATGACCCTGGTGCCGACCCTCTGCTCGTTCCTTTTCAAGGGGAAGGTGGAGGAAAAGGACCCGAAACTCCTGGTGAAGATCCGCGAGGCGTATCTGCCGTTTCTCAAACAGAGCCTGACCAATCCGAAAAAGGTCCTCGTCATCACCGGCTCCGTACTGGCGCTCTCCCTTCTCCTCGTCCCGTTCCTTGGGAGCGAATTCCTGCCCACTCTGGACGAGGGGAGCATCACGGTCCAGTCGTTCAGGCTCCCCTCCGTGTCGGTGACCGACACGGTGCGCACCACGGCCGCCGTGGAAAAGACGATACTCTCGTTCCCCGAGGTGGAGAAGGTGGTGGCCCGCGCCGGGCGGGCCGAGATCGCCTCCGACCCGATGGGGATAGACATCTCCGACATCTTTGTCAGACTGAAACCGCGTAGCGAGTGGAAGACGGCAAAAACCAAGGATGAGCTTGTGGACAAGATGCGGGAGCGGCTGGAGAACATCCCCGGCATGTCGTTCTCCTTCAGCCAGCCCATCGCCTTGCGGGTTGATGAACTGATCTCCGGGGTGAAGTCCCAGCTCGCGGTCAAGCTCTTCGGCGAGGATATGGAAGTGCTGAAGGCCAAGGGTAACGAGATCGCGGAAGTGCTCAAGAAGGTCGAGGGGGCCGCCGACGTGCAGGTGGAAAAGGTCTCCGGTCTCGCCTATCTGCAGGTGGATATCAACCGGGAGGCGATTGCCCGTTACGGCATTAACGTTTCCGAGATCCAGGAGGTTCTGGAGCTGGCCGCCGGGGGAAAAGCGGTTTCGGAGCTGTTCGAGGGGCAGAAGCGATTCGCCGTGGCGCTTCGTTTCCCGACGGCCCTCTCGGATAATCCCGAAAAATTCGGTGAACTGCTTATCTCCGCCCCCAACGGGGCGCGAATACCTCTCAAGCAACTGGCCCGGGTCTATACCGAGGAGGGGCCGGCGCAGATCTCCAGGGAAAGCGGCTCGCGGCGCATAGTGGTTGAGTGCAACGTCTCCGGGCGCGACATGGGGAGCTTCGTGGCAGCGGCGCAACAGGCCATCGATGGCAAGGTCAAGCTCCCTCCCGGCTACTACGTCACCTGGGGGGGGCAATTCGAGAACCAGCAGCGGGCCATGGCGCGCCTCTCGGTCATCCTCCCCATCTGCCTGGCGCTCATCTTCGTCCTCCTCTTTTCTACCTTCGGGAGCGTGCGCCAGGCGTTCCTCATCATCCTCAACGTCCCCTTCGCCCTCATCGGCGGGATCGTCGCCCTG
Organism: Deltaproteobacteria bacterium; assembly: GCA_021847245.1. Classification (GTDB taxonomy): domain Bacteria; phylum Desulfobacterota; class Desulfuromonadia; order Geobacterales; family Geobacteraceae; genus Geobacter. Next base: position 5,848 of record JAJZUC010000101.1, read on the forward strand.
TTCCTGCGGGGGCTGCCTCTGTCGGTTTCCGGAGCCATCGGCTTCATCGCCCTGTTCGGAGTGGCGGTGCTGAACGGTATCGTCATGGTCTCCTACTTCAACAAGCTGCGGGAGGAGGGGACACCGCTCGACGACGCCATCGTTCAGGGTGCGGCGGTGCGACTGCGGCCGGTCCTGATGACGGCCCTGGTGGCCTCCCTCGGCTTCATCCCCATGGCCCTTTCACACGGCACCGGGGCCGAGGTGCAGCGCCCGCTTGCCACCGTCGTCATCGGCGGGCTTATAACGTCCACATTGCTCACCCTGGTGGTCCTGCCGACCCTTTATCACTGGTGGGAGGGAAGAGCGGAAATGAAGCTGAATAGAAAGGAGATAGTGCAATGAAACAGATAATCGCCTATATCAGGCCGGCAGTCCTTGAGCGAGTGACCGAGGCTCTGCGGGCAATCGATGGTCTCACCGGCATGAGCGTCATGGAAACAAGGGGCTTTGGACAGGGGAAGGGAGCTTCCTGCCGGGAACTCGATGATACTGAAATCACCTATTTCTGCAAGAAGGTCCGTATCGAGTTGATGGTTTCCGACGTAATCGTCTGGGAGGTTGTTGACACCATCCAGCAGAGGGCATGGACCGGTGAGCGGGGCGAAGGGAAGATATATGTCCTGACCGTGGAAGAGGCGGTGCGGATACGGACCAATGAACGGGGCGAAGTGGCTGTTTAAGCCGGGAAAGGAGTCGGTTATGAAAAAGACGAACTTATTGCTGCTTGTCATGTCATTGGCTGTCATAAGCGGTTGCGCAGAAAGTTCGGCGTTAATAAAAGCGAGCAGCACGAGTGTTCGCAGTGATGTCTTTCAGGAATTGAACGATGGAGGTCCCATACCGCTGGGGTATGCGGATTTGCGCATCATCTCCTCCCTGAAGACCCACAAGCCGGGCATTTATTCCAAGAAAGACCTCCATGGCACACCTGAATACAGGCTGCTTATCAATGTCGATGGCCAGGCAGTTCAGTTGCAGGGTAGTCTGTACGAGGAAAATATCGAGCCGCGGTGGCTTCGGGACCCCGAGGCCGGGGAGGGGGTACGGTACCGGTTCGGAAGAGATTTGCGACTGAAAGCGGGCAAGCACAGGATTGTCGTTGCCATCCCTGATGATGGACTCGCCGTCGAACGCGAAATAACATTGTCTGAAGGGAAAAATAATCTCGTGCTTGAGCCGATATACGGGGCAACTCCAGGAAAACAGCGTCCGGGTTTCTATGGAACAACAAGCTTTAAGGAAGGGATCAAATGGTTCCGGCTTAAGCTGAATGGGCAGGACATATAAAGGAGGAATGTATGGTGGATTCCCTGAAGGATAATGAAAGGTCTATAGTGGTAAGACGGCTTACCATGGCGGAATTGGCCGAGATTCTCGACAGCGTGGGAAAGCCATCGGGGAAGGAAGGGGTAAGCCGTTTTGATCTCTTGGAGAGCAAAGGGCCCCTTACAACGAGGACTCGGGAACACTTTTCGAAAACCGCCGCCCTCGGAGCAACTGAGAAAATATTAGCACTCGTAGCGCAATACCCTGAATGTGGAACTAAAAAGCTCGCAGACTCTCTTGTTCTCCAGGGGGTCTCATTGAGCCGTCAGGCAATCCATACTATCCTTGTCAAGCACAATTTAAACCGAGCCTCCATGCGCAAAACGTGGAGTAAGAATCAAAAGGAGCCCAAACCATGAAAAGAATCGTCTTGTCTGTCTCTGCTATCATTGTTGCTTTGGTTGCCGTACAAGCCTTTGCCTCCGCACAACCCGAAGGGAAGGACGAATGCCTGCTTTATGGAAAAAATTGTCCCAATGCTGTTGACAGTCTGCCGGAGCGTATAGC
>JAJZUC010000102.1 GCA_021847245.1 Deltaproteobacteria bacterium
TACCCTGATCCAGGACAATGACGCGGCCCGTGCCCGGCGGCTCGCCGAGGCCAAGGGAGGCGCCGGCGAGCGGGGAAGTGCGGCGGCAAAGAAGGTGGCCCGGGAGTTCGAGGCGATCTTCATCGGGATGATGCTCAAGTCGATGCGGGAGACGGCCGGCAAGGACCCCATTGCCGGCGGCGGGAAGGGGGAGGAGATCTTCCAGTCGCTCCTCGACCAGGAGTATGCCACCGCCTCCGCGGCCCGGGGAGGGCTCGGCCTGGCGCCGCTGATCGAGAAACAGCTCGTCGGGGAACCGGCACCTCCGTCGGAAAGCCATTCTACCGCCGCGGCGAAGGTTGCCCGCGATCCGTACGAAAGGTGATTGATGACAATTAACGGTGATATCGTCTCCCTCTCCAGCGTGGCGTCCGCCGGAAACACCGGGGCTCCGCGGCAGGCCGCCGGGAGCGCCAGGACCACTGCCGCCGCCGCGGCTGCCGGCGCCGACCGGGTGGAGCTTTCCCTCGGGAAGGCACAGGTCGAGCGCCTCAAGCAGACGGCAGTCGGCGAGCCTGAGTTCCGGGCCGAAAAGGTGGCGGCCCTGAAGCAGCAGATCCAGGATGGAACCTATCAGATCGACACCCGGGCGGTGGCGGCGAAGATTGCCGCGCTGCGGGGCTAGTGTTCGGAGAAAGGTATGGCAGGCGTCATGACAAATCTGGTCGAAGTCCTGAATGCCCGGAGTGCGAGCATGGAGAAGATGCGGCAGCTCCTGGAGGAGGAGCGGCAGAGCATCCTCGCCCTCGACACGGAGCGGCTCCGGGTGGCGGTTGCCCGGAAGGTGGAGGTGGTGGCTGAGATGGAAGGGCTGGACGGCACCTGCCGGACCCTTCTGGCGCAAGAGGGAGCGCGGCACGGCCTCACCGGCACCGTCACCCTGTCCCCCCTCATCGCCTGCACCCCCAAACCGGCGAAGGAGGAGCTGGCAAGCCTCCAGGAGACCCTCGCCACTCGCGCCGAAGAGCTCCGGGGGATGATCGCCGACAACCGGCGGCTCCTCGAAAGCTCCCTTGCCACCGTCGGCAGGTCGCTGGCCTTCTTCCAGAGCCGCTTCACGGTGGCGGAGACCTACGGCGGGACGGGGCGGATGGTGGAGCGGAGCGCCGGGTCGGGGCTGCTGCGCAAGGAGTTGTGAGATGAGCATCCTCAGCATTCTCGATATCGGGAAGTCGGGCATCACCGCCCAGCGCCTCGCCCTGGAGGTGACGAGCCAGAACGTCTCCAATGTCAACACCCCCGGCTATTCACGCCAGACCACCATTTTCGAGAGCGGCAACGTCTCCATGGAGCGGGGCTTTCCCCTCGGCAACGGCGTCCAGGTGGCGAAGATCCAGCGTGCCTACGACGACTTCCTCCAGATGCAGCTAAAGACGGAAAGCTCCACGAACGGCCAGGCAACTACGGTCCTTTCATCCATGAACCGGGCCGAGCAGCTCTTCAACGAGTTCACCACCGACGGCCTCGGCAAGTCGATGCAGGATTTCTTCAAGGCATGGCAGGATCTGACCGCCAACCCCCAGGGGCAGCCGGAGCGGCAGGCGGTTCTCGCCCGCGCCCAGCAGCTCACCGATCAGTTCCACCGGGTCAACGGCTACCTGAATGACATCAAGACCGAGGCGAACAAGTCGCTGGAGGGGATCACCGCCGACGTGAACGACCAGCTGGCCCAGATCGCCTCCCTGAACGACCAGATCCGCCAGGTGGAGATCCAGGGGACAACGGCCAACGAGTTGCGCGACAAGCGGGACCTCCTGGTACGCCAGCTCTCCGGGAAGGTGGGAATCACCTACCTGGAGCAGCCCGACGGCATGCTGAACGTGAGTCTTACCCTCGGCCAGCCCCTGGTCCTCGGCAAGGATGCGGCGACCCTTTCGCTGCAGCCCGATGCGTCCAACGGCGGGTTCTACAAGGTGTTCACCACGCCGCCGGGGGGGACCTCCGCCATTGACATCAGTTCCATCGTCGGCGGCCCCAACAACAGCCAGGGGGAGATGGGGGGGACCCTGCAGGTGCGCGACACCCTGGTGAACCAGTTCATCTCCGATCTGGACGAGCTGGCCTACAACCTCGCCACCCAGGTGAACGCCGCGCACTCCGCGGGCTTCGGCCTGACCGGTTCCACGGGGCTCGATTTTTTCGCCCCCCCCGCCGCCATGGCCGGTTACAGCGGTCTCGGCGGAATTTCGGTAAGCATCACCAACACGAACGATATTGCCGCGGCGGACACCGACCCAACTACCGGCGGCACCGGCAACAACAAGAACGCCTCGACGATCGCGAGCCTCTACGACAAGACCCTCCCCTTTTCCAGCGGCAATACCACCCTTGAAGGGTTCTACAACTCCCTCGTCGGCAAGGTGGGGGTGGCGGTGCAGAATGCGCAGAGGGGGCAGACCCTGAGCGACGGCGTCATCAAGCAGCTCGACAACCTGAGGGAGTCCAGTTCCGGCGTCTCCCTCGACGAGGAACTCGCCAACCTGATCAAGTATCAGAAGGCGTTCGAGGGGTCGGCAAAACTCATCACCACCGGTGCCGAGATGATGGATACCATTCTCGGACTCGTCCGGTAAACGTTCGGTACGGAGAACCACCATGCGCGTGACCCAGAATACGACAGCCAACCTCGTTCTCAATAACCTCCAGGTCATCCGGCAGCGGACCGAGGAGCTGGAGCAGCAGTCATCCACCGGGCTCAAGGTGAGCAAGCCGAGCGATGACCCGGTGACCGCCCAGCAGATCCTCCACCTCAAGGGGCTCATCGCCCAGGGGGACCAGTACGACCGCAACATCTCCAACGGCACCGCCTGGCTCTCCATGAGCGAATCTGCCATGTCCGAGATGGGGAACGTCCTCTCCCGGGCCAAGGAGCTTGCCGTGCAGATGGCCAACGGCACCAACGACCAGAATGCGCGCACGGCCGCCATGAACGAATTTACCCAGATGAGGAGCCAGTTGGTTCTGCTCGGCAATACCCAGCTCAACGGCCGTTATATCTTCGGCGGCTTCAAGAACGATACCCCCCCGTTCGACGCGGCCGGCAACTTCACCGGCACCGATGACCAGATCATGGTCGAGGTGGACCGCGGGGCCCAGGTGGCGATCAACTATTCGGGGGGAAATCTCCTGCGGGGCGGGACCCCACCCGGTTCCAGCGGCACCGACATCATCGGCATTTTCGACAACCTGATCACCGCCCTCGGCTCCAACAACCAGGCCGGCGTTCAGGCAGAGCTGCCGAATCTCGATGCTGCCACGGCGCAGGTCCTTTCCACCCGCACCGATCTCGGTGCCCGGATGAACCGGTTCGACGGGGCAAAGGGGATCCTCGAAGAGATGAAGTACAGTCTCACCAAGGTCCTTTCGGACAAGCAGGACATAGATTTCATGCAGGTCGTGAGTGATCTCTCGAAGCAGCAGACCGCCTATCAGGCGGCGGTCGCGGCCTCGGCCAAGGTTTCGCAGGTCTCGCTCCTCGACTACCTCTAACCGGGCCATTTCAGCGGGAAGCGTTTCCATCACGGACGCCAGGAGGGCGTAACATGTTGGTATTGACACGAAAGATGGGCGAAGTGGTCACCATTGGCGACCAGATCCGGATCAAGGTGGTGGAGATGAAGGGAAACCAGGTGCGGCTCGGCATCGAGGCTCCCGGCGAGATGCGCATCTACCGCGAGGAGATCTTCCTCAAGGTGCAGCGGGAAAACCAACTGGCGGCCGAGTGGAACCTGACGGATCTGGAGACGGCCGTTACCTACCTCGCTGCGGGCAACAAGGAGTGATCACCGTGAAAATCGACACCGCGCGCTTTGACACACTTGAGATCGACGAGAGCAAGATCATCACCATGCCCGAGGGGATGCTCGGCTTCGCGGAAAAGCGGTTCTTCATTCTTACCCCGCCGAATCTCGGCCCCTTCTGCTGGCTGCAGTCGGTCGACAACCCCGACCTGGCCTTTGTCGTCGTCGACACCAAAAATTGTGTTGCCGACTACACCCTCCGGCTCACCGCCGAGGAGTTCGAGAAGCTCCAGTTGGCCGAAAACGGCGAGGCGATCTTCCTCGCCGTCGTGACCATGGCCTCCGACCCCTTCGCGATCACCGTCAACCTCCAGGGCCCCATCGTCCTCAACCCGGAACGGATGCTCGCCAAGCAGATCGTCCTTGAGGGTGGGAAGTACTCAACGAAACATCCGTTCTTCAAACCGGACGAGACCGCGGCAGCTCAGGCGGGACGGGACAACCGTGCTGCGGGCGCCGCGCCACAGGTGGCCGGCAGCCTCTAGACATGAACATTCTGCTGGTGGGGTTCCCCGTATTCGCGCGCGAGCTCGCGGCGCTCGGGCACGCGGTTTATTCGGCGGGGACCGCCCCCGGCAGCGATGTTGTCCTCCCTCCCGGGAAGTTCTCCCTCGATGCCATTCTTGCCACCCTCGGGCCGTCCCGACGGCCCGACCTTTGCCTCCTGGTGGAGAATATCGGTGCGCGCGAGTTCCCGCTGGGGCTCGAACGCTCCCCGATTCCCGTCGTCTTCTACTCCATCGACAGCCATCTCAATTTCTTCTGGCAGCAGCACTTCGCCCGGGTTTGCGACTGCGTCCTGACGACCCAGCGGGACTTCGTCGCTCCCTTCTCGGCCGTTTGCCCCGATGTCCAATGGCTTCCCTGGAGCTGCGACCCGGCGGAGTATGACGACACCGGTTCCGAGCGGGATCTCGACGTGGTCTTCGTCGGCTCGGCAGATGACAGCCGGCCGAAGCGCAAGCTACTGCTGGAGCTGGCGGCCAGGCAGTGCGACCTGCGGGTGTTTTCTCCCCTCCCCGGGAAGTGGTACACGGCCCGGGAAATAGCGGCGATCTTCAACCGCGCGAAGATCGTAATCAACGAATCGGTCTGCCGCGAGGTGAATTTCAGGGTGTTCGAGGCCATCGGGGCAGGGGCCATGCTCCTGACGGAGCGCGTCGATAACGGCCTCGGCGAGCTGTTCGAAGAAGGTCGCCATCTGGTTGCCTTCACCCCCTTCGATCTCGTGCGCAAGCTTGGCCGCTATCTCGCCGACGGGGAGGAGCGCTCCCGCATCGCCCGGGCGGGAAGGGAACACCTGCTCCGGCACCACCTCCGTTCGGTCCGGGCGGCCCGGCTCGCGGCGATCCTGGAGCGGGTCGAACGTCGCCCGGAGCGCAACGGCGTTTCCCTTGCCCGCAGTTACGTCCTTCTGCTGCGCCGGGGGGTCGTGCCGGTGGAGCGCTATCTCCCCCTTGCCGCAGCGATGCTCGATGAGGCCTGCCGCCGGGGCGACCGTGATGCCGCCGCGGCGTGGCTGGACCGGGGAGAACTCTATCAGTCGCTGGGGGACAGGCAAGAGGCGGCGTCAAGCTATGCCGCAAGCTGGCTCAGCGGCGAGCGGAGCGTCCGGCTGGCGCTCCAGTGGGGAGTCGCTCTCCTTGAACTCGGACGGGAAGAGGAGGCGCGGGCGATCCTGCGACTGCTTGCGGACATGGGCATTCCCGCTCCCCTCGGGGAGGAACTGGCCGCCGTGCTCGGGGAGGCGATCCCCTCCGCCGGGCTCTATCTCGTGCTCGGCCGGATTGCCGAGTCCACGGAAGACCGCTTCCGACCGGGGTTTGTTTCGGTTGCCTACAGCGGGGTACCTCTCAGCGGCGTTGACTATGCCGAAATGGCCCAATCCCTGGCTCCCCATGATGTGGCCGTGGCGGAAATGCTCGCACGGATCCGGTTCGAGAACGGCGATTACCTGCTGGCGGCAAGGAGTTACCTCGATGCCTGGGAGAAGGGAGAGGGCGGGATCGAACTCCTCGAACGGGCCGCCCAGGCTCTGGCCTTAACGTATAAACTCGACGAGACGGCCGAGGTGATGCGGCTGGTCTGCGGGCAGACCAATGCTCGCAAGCATCATGATTTTCTTTGCGCCATCGAAGATGCCATAGCTGGGGGAAAGGTTGATAGTGGAGGGTAGTCAGTTATTTTGAGTCTTTGGGGCGTTGGCGGCGAAAGTTTTGGAAAAATCGTCAAATACCAAAATTTTCTCTAAAGCTTTTCGGCAAGGCGCCGATAGGACAATTAACTGGCCGCCACATGAATTGACGGCATGACGCTGAAGGTGAAATGAGGTGCGAACCGTCGCCGGCCGGGACGGGGGAGTGCTCTCCATGAACCGACGGCACAACTTAGAAGGGGTAAGGAAACCCCGCACTCAACTCAAGGAGGAAGTACACCATGGCACTCACAGTCAACACCAACATCGCATCCCTCAACGCCCAGCGGAACCTCTCCACGACCCAGACGGCACTCAACAGGTCCCTCCAGCGGCTCTCCTCCGGTTACCGGATCAACAGCGCCGCCGACGACGCCGCCGGTCTCGCCATCTCGGAAGGGATGCGGTCGCAGATCCGCTCCATGAACCAGGCGGTGCGCAACGCGAACGACGGCGTTTCCCTCGTGCAGACCGCTGAAGGCGCCCTGAACGAGGTCAGCAACATTCTTCAGCGGATGAGAGAGCTCGCCACCCAGGCCGCCACCGGCACCGTCAGCTCCGACCAGCGGGCCTACATCGACAACGAGTTCACGCAACTCAAGAGCGAGATCGACCGGATCGCCAGCGCCACCCAGTTCAACGGCACCAACCTCTTCACCACGACGACGGGCCAGACGGTCTCCTTCCAGGTCGGCCCCGGCGCCACCGTCAACGACACGATCTCCGTCACCATCAGCGCCGCCGGTGCCTCCACGATCGGGGTCGGTACGGCCAGCGTCTCCGGCGCCACGGGCGCTGCCGCCACCGCCGCCCTGACCGCCATCGACTCGGCGATCACCAACGTCTCCAACATCCGCGGTACCCTGGGCGCCGTCCAGAACCGTCTCCAGTCCACCATCAACAACCTGCAGGTTTCGGTCGAGAACCTGAGCGCCGCCGAGTCGCGGATCCGCGACGTGGACGTCGCCTCCGAGACCGCCGCCCTTACCCGCGCCCAAATCCTGACCCAGGCCGGCACCGCCATCCTGTCCCAGGCGAACCAGACCCCGCAGTCGGCCCTTTCGCTCCTGCGGTAAGGCGCCCTACCAGAAGGGATTTGAGGGGAAGCTTGCTTCCCCTCTTTTTTTGCCGGCTTGAAATTTTATCTAAAGTTTCCTTAAGTCTGGCCGATATGAATATCAAAGAGCCGTCGCGTTCAGCGCCGGTGATTCGAGGGAAGAAGGGGTGATGCGAAGACCACATCCGGCCGGGGTGGGGAAACGCTGCTCCTTCGGACTCCGGCACAAATGATAAGGGGTAAGGAAGCCCCGTACATCACTCAAGGAGGAAGTACACCATGGCACTCACAGTCAACACCAACATCGCATCCCTCAACGCCCAGCGGAACCTCTCCACGACCCAGACGGCACTCAACAGGTCCCTCCAGCGGCTCTCCTCCGGTTA
>JAJZUC010000023.1 GCA_021847245.1 Deltaproteobacteria bacterium
CCCTCCTGTGAAGTCAGGAAGGTAACATCCGAAACGAATTCAAATCGAAAAAAGAACAATTGTGTCAAAGAACTATAAAAATCAATGGTTTGCAGAAGTACATTCGTACTTTACCGGACAGTAGTGCTCCAGGCCATTACAGCGTTACCTTCTTCGATCCCCTTTAAGACGGTATTCCAAATCATCTCTCTGACCCGGCGCGAAATCTTGCCCACGTAAACTCCAGCCCGAACTTCCAGGAGCCACAGGGCCAGCCGTCCACGTAGCCGGGGCGGTGCGTTCTCAACCACGATGACCAGCATCGCCGATCCCCTCCTTGTTCGGGATTGCCGGCTCCACCGCTTCGGGTGGCGGTTTGGGTACTTCCAGTCCCCCTGCCGCCAAGACCTGCTCGATGGTGGGGATGATCCGGTGCAGAATCTTCGACTGACGGAAGGCATCCCGACAGGCCAGACGTACCTCCCGCTCCGGGTCGCGGGGCTTCTTGGCGGCAATTCGGAAGGCTACCGGAACGACCGTTTCAAACTTGAAGATGTCGGCAATGTCGTAGACAAACGACTGAGGCTTGCCGGTGTGAATGAAACCGACCGCCGGGGCGTAGCCGGCCGCCAGAATTGCCGCCTCGCAGATGCCATAGATACAGGCCGTGGCCGAAGAAAGGCAACGGTTCGGGATGTCTCCGCTCTCCCATTCGGTATGATCGTAGTTGCGGCTTTTCCACGACACTCCGTACTGACGGGCCAGGAGCTCATACATCTTCCGCACCCGCACCCCCTCGATGCCGCGCAACTGTTCGACACTGCGCCGCTCCGGCGGCTCTTCCTTGAAGCGCAGGGCGTACATCTTGCGCACCACTTTGAGCCGGGCTGAATCGTCAAGAGCCAACTTTGCCTGGTATAGAAGCCGATCGGCCCGCGCCCCGCCGGGCTGCCCCGAGGCGTAAAGCCTGACGCCGGCCTCTCCGATCCAGACAAGGAGACACCCTGCCCGGGAAGCAAGGGTCACTGCGGCATGGGAAACCCGCGTTCCGGGCTCCAGCATGAGACACGCCACACCTCCAACCGGAATGTGGGTGCGGACGCCGTTCTTGTCCACCAGCACGAAGGCACCGTCAAGGACGTCCAGGTTCCCCCGTTCTACGAACAAAACCGAGAGGCGGTCCTTCATGGGTATCGGCTTCAGGGGAGGGAGGATGGGTTGAGTCATTTCATATGCTCCACAAGGAATTTTTCTCCTGTAACAGCCCGGTTTCTGTTATAGTTTTGCCATTAAAGGAGCACGCCATGAAAAACGCATCAATCACAGTCAAGCTCCCGGAACCGATCAAAACTCGGCTGGACCGTCTCGCCAAAGCCACACACCGGAGCAGATCGTCTCTTGTCGCGGCCGCTGTCGAAGATATGCTCTCCGTTGAAGAGTGGCAGATTCAGGGTATCAAGGAAGCACTGCACGAGGCGGATTCCGGCAACCTGATTGCCCACGAAGAGATCAAGCTGGAATGGGAGACACGGCGTGCACGTCAAGTGGACAAGTAAGGCTCGCCGTGACCTCTTCAGCATTGAGGCTTACATCTCCCAAGACAACCCCGACGCAGCCGTTGAAACGGTCCTGAAGATCATATCGGCGGCGGAATCCCTTTTACAGTTCGCCGACATGGGACGACCCGGCAGAGTCCCGAACACTCGGGAACTTGTCATTCCTTCCCTGCCGTATATTGTCCCCTATTGCGTGAGAGATTCCGCAATCGTCATCCTTCCCCCGTTTACCATACCTCCCGCAAGTGGCCCGATCGGCTTTAGCAAATCCCCCCCTGCCCCCCCTTTTTTCAAAGTGGGGGTGTTTTTTGGTTCATGATTCTTACCCCACTTCGGAAAAGGGGGGTGGCGAAGCCGGGGGGATTTGCCTTTCGCTGCAAACGCGGAAGGCTTGTCCCCCTGTTGAAGATGACGAGATCCCGGACCAGCATCAAGCTTTCTCACCGGCTTGCCACGTTTTCACCCGTCTTGGCGAAAACAGCCTCCGCTCGGAAGCAAACGACACCGGCACATCCGGGAGGCTGTCTCGCCCATCGGCGAAGTTCTCCACTTCCTCCTGCCGGGTGAAGGATTCAAGCGGCCTTGTTCCAACAAGGAGGCGCAACGCTTCGTCCCAATCACTCCTCAAACCGGCCAGCACCGGCGCTGTTGGAATACAGGCCTTACGTCCGAGCCAAACGCCCCAAACAGGATTTTCCAGCGCATCGGCAACCTGCTTAAGCAACGATTCCTCGCCTTCGAGCAGAACGCCAAAAGCCGCATCTGCCAGGTATTGGCGATGGGTAATGTGGCAGTCCTTGATTTTGCCCTCTGCAGTCCTGGTGTTCTGCACCGTGTGATAGTCTTGCAGCCGCCTGACCGGCAATTCCCTCTTCATGCCATTTCGGGGGATGGCGATTGCGGTCATGCAGACGCTTCCGAAGGCGGCAAGGAACTCCTGCTCGTTCGCACTCCCGCGGGGATGGCCGAGTGCCGCGCAGCACATGCCGGCGATGGCGCTCCTGGTCGGCATTAGCCCCGTATTGCGGCGGTTGTACTGGCTGTCGAATCCCCATGACTGGAGCGGCCCTTCCAGCCGGAGGGCCAGATATGATCTATCAGATGACATGGGTCACCATCCCGGAAACAAAGGTTCTCAAATTCACGTCGGGAATCGCCTGCTCGAAGACAGCCTCTATCCCCCAGGTTTCTTTCAGCTTCGCATACTCCGCTTTCAGCAACTCGACCGACTTGACCGCAACCCCCTGCGAAGGGCGGACCGGTGCTTCAAATGCATTCACCAGTTGGATCGGATGTCCGTTTTCACGGATAACGCCGAGCACATAGAGCGGCAGGGTATTGCCGTTCATGGTGTTCTTGCGTGCTCCGGGAATGGCCTTGATCGTCGCCTCGACAAAAGTGCTTACCACGCTCTGGCGCTCTTCCCTGCTCAGGCAACCGAGGTGCTCCCCATCGGCAAGCATATCCAGATTGAGGGCAGCGAAACGGTAGTAGGTGGCGGAGTTGAACTCAAGGGTGCTGGTCATCCCGGCCCCAGCTTCCTCTTTGGGCTGAAGATCGTCTACCGCGGAAAAGAAGTCGATTTCGTTGTCGACCTTGTGGGTGGAAAGGGCATGGGAGAACATGGAAGCGGCCTCAACCGTCAATGAATGGTCGTTGGCCACCATGCGGCCGAAGATGGAAATATCGGCGGCATCCTTCAAGGACTTGGCATCAACCGCCTTGAGCGCCTTTTTGGCATCCTTCGTCTCAGCGTATGCCTTGGCAAGTGTTTCCAGTTCGAGCGGCGACATGAAGTAGAGGGTGGTGGACTTCACCTTGTCCTTCGATTTGGCATCGAGCTTCACCAGTTCATCGACGATCTTCCGCGCCCCTTCGTCAGCGTCGGCAGCAGAAATCCCGACCCTCAGCATTGCCTTGACAAGGGGCTCATACATCAGACGGGTGCGTTCCCCTTTGAACTGTTCCGGTGCCAGTTCCTTGGCCAATTCCCGAATCGCCCGCTTCCACGACTGGCTCGACACCCGCGCCCGCTGTACGCCGCCGAAAACAGCGGTCTTGGGCGAATTGAGGTCGTCGCGGTTGAGACAGGCAACGGGGACGGATTGAATGATGTGCAGTTCCAGGTGTTTCATGGGTAGGCTCTCCTTTTATGTATTGGTATTTGATCACAGGTTGACCGGCGCGAGCAGCAGCAGGCCGAAGCCGAATCCCTTGGCGCTGCCGATACCCGACCGATAGGTTTCGATAAAATGCTCCCGGTTGGTCACTTCCAGCGTCCCGCGAAACTGGACGCCGCAGTGATATGCACTCTGCCCCTTCTTGCGGAAATGGCTTTCCACCATCGGACTGATTTCGAGGGGCCTTTCTTCGACTATCCGAAATCCACCGGGGATTTCCTGTCCATTCACTTGATCCCGGCACCGAACCTCTCCCTTGCGAATCAGCCAGGTCCGCAATTCGTCCGGATTGACCAAAGGGACCCGCTTCCCGGATTTCCGCTTTCCGTTGGCCTTGAGCAGGGGCTGACCGTTGGGATCTCGCTGCACCATGGCCTTTACAGGATTTGCCCGCACGTCGAAGACGTAATATCGGTGCGACAGAAAAGAAGGCGATATCTCCTTGAGGGCAAATGTTTCCTGCGGGCACCAGTTGGGGGGGATTGGTTTTGTGCCGGACAGGACCCATACCCGGAAAGCGCCATCCAACGGGTCGATCCGGGTCAGGAACTCCCGTTGCGCGTCGGGCAGGTTCGGGAAGCACTCCCAAATCCTCTTGTGCCAGGCATAACTGTCGCAGATTCCCTCGGCGCGGGCAATTTCCGCATCGATTTCCATCCGGACGAGCCAGTTCATACCGCCTCCTCGCCAACAGGCTCCGCCCCCGGCGTCCAGAAGGCGGCAGCCCATTCGGTCTTGGTACGCTCAGTCCAGAACCTCAAGTCAGATTCGAGCTGGGCGTAGTTGACCGGGATACCTTGTGATTTCGCCATGAGCACCATGCGCATGACCCGCCCCATGACTTCGTCCCTGCCGGCCGCAAGCAGGTGCTGTAAGCGCCTTTCGGTCGGGGTCAGCTTGTTGTCGTCGCCCCGTTTGTCGCCCCGTTTCTGCTCGATTGCCTTGCAGGTGGCGCCGAAATTGCCACTGGAGGTTTCCTCGGGATGGGTGGCATACAGTCCAGCCACGAACGCCGTAACATGATCGTCAATCGCCACTCCGAGCCGGTTCAGAGCAGGCCAGGCGCGATGTTTCTTGTTCTCCACAAGTATGCACCGGAGATTCGCCATCATTCCCCGGTCATCCTTGCACCTGCGGAGCCGTTCGAGAAGGTTGCTCATGGATTCTCCTCCCTGGTTTCAGTATTGTCCGTCTCTGGTTCGTCTTTCGTTGAAGTCAGCTTCTGCCACCCTTTGGCAAAGGCCCGCATCTGGCGGGGGGTGTCCTGACCGCAGGCCGTACGATAGGCGTCGCAGGCCGTGGCAAAGAGCATTTTTCGCCAAATGTCACGGGTGGGGATGGCATTATCGGTGCCGATTGCTTCGATATGGGCCATGAGGAGTTGGAGGTTCCTTTCAACGGCTGTCCAGTAATGGGTCGTAGCGACAGAGTGCAGTTTGACCTTCAACTCGCCTTTGTTCGCCCCCGCCCCTTTCAACCTCCCTTCCCATCCACCATCAACTTCAATACGATAGCTTTCAATTGCCCAGCCAAGACGGCTGGCCAAGGATTCGGCCGACTTGACCTCTTGTTCGTAGGCTGCCGTACCATCTGCCGTAGCCAGTTTCGGCGGTATATGAAAAACCGATTCCGCCGTATCAATGATCGATGCCTGATCACGGGCCAACGCCGCGACTACCAGATCGCACGCTGCCCCTTCCTGAAGCGCGTTCAGCGAAACAGGGCCGCCGGGCTCTCCTGCCTTCCGCTTGACCACAACCGCGGCAAGCTCCCGCCAGAGTGCCCTGGATGGTCTATAGGAGAGTAATGACTGAACATCCTTCTTGCCATCCTTTTTGACAACAACTGTGGCTGTTGGTTCCGGCGGAAAACCATCCGCAAAGGACTGATACGGCAACCCGTCACCCAGCAGCATTCGCTCACCAGAGGGATGGATACGAATAAGGCGCACCATCGGAACGAGTCTACCCACATAAGTAGCTGTTGCATTCTCGACATTCGCCGAATCGGCAAACGACGTCGGCGTCTGCTCCCATACTGGCCTTCCAATGCCATGACTCGGGTAGTACAGTTTCAGATCCTCGTGAGTCGGCAAGTTTAGGCAAATCGAGTCGAAGAGGCTATCAGCCCGCAGCAACGCATGTATCATGGATGCCGGGACGCATGGGGCATCCCTTGCCGTTTTCACGGTCTGTTTGCCATTCCAGAAAACCTGCGAGATAAGGCCTCCGGTTGAAAAGCACTGAAATGTGAGCATTGACAGGACGGTATCCATAAGCGGGATTTGCCGGCTTCCGTCGATGCCGGCGTGGTCAAACAGGGTGCTGTTATTGCCAGATGCAAAGGAAAAATTGAGCTTGGAAACAGGCGTCCAGTCGGCGGTACCAATCAATGAGACTGTTGCGTCCGCATTCTTCGAGAGCCCGGCAATCTGCAACCACGGCTTTGTCGGATGAAACAGCTCGAAGGAATCCCTCCACTCCGCCAGGTACTTGAGCGCGGCTTCCGGCAGCCGCTTCGGCACCTCGCACCACTCGTCATAGTCCTTCGGCCCGTCCAGCGCCGCATGAGCCACGCAGAGGAACAGCCGCATCAGGGCGACCCGCTCATGCGGGCGCACCGCAAGATCGGCATATTTCCCACCTTCGGAAAGCACACTGCACAGACTTGTCAGTTCTCGGCCACCCGTGGCGTCGACAACCGGTATCCACGGGTCGAAAGCAACGTTCATACCCCCTCCTTTCCTGTTCACTTCTCGACAAACAGCCCCATCTCGTCCGAATACGACAACATGACCCCTTCCTTCAATCCCTTGGCCGCCACAGTCCCATCCCCTCCAACAATCCCGACGCACTGCCTTTCGTAAATGTATTCATCGAACTCGGGGCACGGCTCCACCCGCACGAAGTGATGCAAGGGGATCTTCACCAGATTCCTGTGAATCGCGCGGGCAGTGGCGTAACGGAACGTATCACCGCCAAGTTCCGCTCTTGTACCGTCGATAAACAATGCCTCCTGCGTGGTGAAACTCCGACAGAGGACCATCGACACCGTTTCAAGCTCGTTTATGCGGGTTTGGACACCTTCCTGATCCTCAAGGGCCGGCTGCCAGATATTCAGGCTCATCAGCGCCTTCATCCTTTTCGCCGAATCGGTCCCGTACCATTCACCGAAGAGTTCGGACCAGCCGGCAGGTTCATGCTCCCGGTCCTCGTAGGTGGATTCGATCAGTTGCCGCACCTGAGCCGGGATCGACACCCCTTCTCCCCATTTTTTCCAGACCTCAAGCGAGCGAAGGAGGACGAATGGCGCGTAGACTCGCGCTTTGCCGCCGAGGGTACGGACAATCTCCTTTGGCGCCATCTGGCGCAGTTCTTCAAGAACCTTCTCTTCCTCGACGATGCAAATCCTCGGAGCCTCGACCGGCCGTTTCCCCCGCTCATGCCGCCAGAGCCTGCCGAGCCTCTGCAGCAGCATGTCGGTGGGCGCCAGCTCGGTAATCAGCAGATCGGCATCCAGGTCGACGCTCTGCTCGACAACCTGAGTCGAGACGAGAATCGAGCCGCATCTGGTTACACCCTCCTTCCCGAAGCGCTCCATCCATGCCGCCTCAAGCTCTTCGCGCCGCCAGAAGGGGAACCGCGCGTGCAGAAGTCCGATGGGCAACTCGCCGTCCGCAAGCTCCTTGAACCGCTTGAACTGCCTCTGCGCCGCACCGATGGTATTGCAAATCCAAAGCACGGCGCCACCATTGCGGGCAACGGCAATTGCCTCTTCGACCGCATGCTCGCCGGTAACGAAATCCACCTCGATCTTCCGCGAAACCGGTGGGATTGCCGGCACCGAGTCAAGTGCGTTACCTTCCGTACGGCCCGAAATGAGCGGATACGGTTGCTCGGCATCATCCATTGCATCACCGAAGGCGGAAACGATTTGTCCGCGACGTTTGCCGGTCAGCGTGGCAGAGAGAACAATCACCGTACAGCCAAGCCCTTCGAGGGTCGCAATGAGCCTGTCAATGAGGGTGCCGGTATAGATGTCGTAGGAGTGGACCTCGTCAAGAATGACCACCTTACCGGCAAGGGCGAAGTGGCGGACAAAGAAATGCTTTGCCGCAACCACGCCGAGCAGGGCCTGGTCAACCGTGCCGACACCAAATGGGGCAAGCAGTGCCCGTTTAGCCGAGGCAAACCAGTCTCTGCCATTCCGCGCGTCCTCTGCCGACTTTTCCCACTTTCCGTTTGACGCTGGGGTGTACTCCAAGTCTTCCCGCATAAGCCAGGAATTGCCGTGAATAAGGCGGCTGGGACCGGATGCGGGTGATATGCGTTGCAGAAACTCGTTCATCCGCAGATGAATACGGTTGCTGGTCGCCTGGGTCGGGAGTGCGAAATAGATGCCGTTTGCTTTTCCGGTTGCCATCAGTTGGTACGCGGCCCCCAAAGCTGCCTCGGTCTTCCCCATCCCCATCGGAGCTTCGACGATATACACACCGGCACCGGCAATAGTCGCTAAGGCCTTTTGCTGCATATCATTCGGAGGGAATCCGAAAATCTCCTCGAACGTCAATTCCTTCTTGATTTCTGGCAGAGCAAACCCGATGGAATCAAGGGCCTGGCGGGCAAGGGAATCAATATCCTCTGCCGCTGTTCTTGGTTCAGGGGAGAAATAACGCTCATCCGAGCCGATCCAGTCGGCAACGGAAGTAAGGCCGGCAAGCCACCAGATGGCGAATGAGTCCCCGGTAAGTGCGTCGATTGAACCTTCCGCCTTGAAATACGTCCAAATCTTCTGGGCGCACTTGAGACGCTCAGCGTTCCAGTCGATGCCGCTGCGGTTGTCGGTAATTTGCTTGATGCGTGGCGGCCTTATTCCACGGTCATTGGGAAGATATCTAAGCCTTCCATGATGCCCGCCGAGGACAGCTGCTACATACTTGGCGATGCTTCTGGCAGTATCTTGCTGCACCAGAAAATCCTGGATTGCAGAATGGGAAACCTTGCCATGGTCGGGTTCTGTTCCCGTATCCCAGCAGCCGTTCCTGGCCACAGTCGTCAGGTTGTTCCCTTCGAGCCATGCCTCGCATTTTCGTTGAAATCCTGGAGATAGCTTGCCAAGGTCGTGGAGAGCGACAAGGGCTCCAACTTCCGATTCACGCAGATTAAATCGTGCAAGCAATCCCGGCAACATTTCAGCAATGCAGCGCGCCACGGATCCCACATTGACCATGTGGTCGTACACGGAAATGCCAAGCTTACCGTCTGGTGTTGTTTTTGCCCAAAAATGCATTTAACTCCTCTCTCCGCATTACTCAATGCCAACAATACCCAGAAAACGAAGCTTCCATAACTCCCATCCCAACGCCACCAAACCAGGCAAACCACCATAAGCGTATTCAGTTAGTACCATATCATTACGACAAATTAAGTCGCAACTGCCCCTGCCTGATCTTTCATCAACTCCTCGCATCCACACACCCATCCCAACTGACGGCGTCCCCAGCAAATCCCCCCTGCTCCCCCCTTTTTCAAAGTGGGGTGTTTGTTGGGTGAAATCTCACGGCTTCACCATATTCAGCGTTCTCCCCCCAACTTCCCCCACACCTGCGCCGTGAGCCGTGCATCATCCAGCGCCCGGTGGCACCTGATCCCATCGGGCAACGCTCCGAAGAGATGTCGATAGACCGTCTCAAGCCTGTGGTCCGGCAGACGCGGAAGCTTGCGCCGGGCCAACTCCAGGGTGCAGACCGAGCGGTTATCGAGCCGAAGCCCGAGCCGACCGAATTCGTGACGAAGAAACGCCAGATCGAATCGCGCGTTGTGGGCCACGAGCACGCTTGCGCCGACAAAGGCCCGCAGGGCCGGATAGACCTCATCAGGTAGAGGCTGGTCGGCAAGCATGTCAGTGGTAATGCCGTGAACCCGCGAAACATGGCGCGGGATATTCTTTGCGACCCGGACGAGGCTGCCGAACTCGGCCACGATCTCGCCATTGTCCACCGCAACGGCGCCGATCTCAATCACCCGATCGCCATAGCCAGGTGAAAGACCGGTGGTTTCCACATCAATTACGACATGAAGATGAGCATCTTTCATCTCACGTAACCAGAATCATACACACCGGCCTCCCCCAACCGACGCTCCAAATCCGGAAGATGTTTCGCGCAAAGTATTGGCATAACCCAATTAAAACGCAATAGAAATTCGAAATCAAGAGAAGAACAGCGCCAAATGGTGCGGGTTTTCCCCCAGAGGAGGGGGTGTGGGTCAGACTTGCGGGAAAAGGGACGCCGGGGATTTTATTCAGCAGAAAAGAAAAACCCCTGCGCTCTCACTCAACTTTGGTGGAAGTCTTGTGAAGCCAGGGGCCATCATTGCGTAACCTGTTAGTTACACTAGATAAATATGGGAGATAGTCAGTCTAACAGCCTGTATAAGATGTTGAAATTTGGGTCATAAAAAATGGATGCAAGGGCGTGATACCCCCAAAACTACCCCTTGAAAATCAGTGCTACCCCCCCGCTTCTGTTGGCGTACTCTCTCGTTACCCCACATCCCGCCGTCGATCCTCCACCCTGGCTGATATGCCCAGGAAGACCCCCGACACGATACCCCCCCCACCCCCCGGCCTCCCGCTCGTAGGAGTCCCCCCACCGCGAATAACGCCCCCTCACGCATGATCGTTTTCACTTCTGAAAAAATTTCCCGGGGAAATCGGCGTTGAAATTTTTCTAATTTTGGCTATGCTTCAGGCATTGCGAAATCGAGGAGGGAAAAACTCATGCGAAGGGTGCGCGTTGCAGCAATCCCGGCCGCCTTGTTGTTGGCGTCTTGCGCTTCAGTCACTGAAGTTGTCCCGGTTGGCCAAGACACGTTTATGGTTTCCGGCTCCGACAGGGCATTCAAGAGCACCGGCAATGAAATGATGGTCGAGCTGTACAAGGCGGCAAACAAGCACTGTGTAGCGATGGACAAATTAATTTCGCCGGTCTCTTCAACCTCCCAAAATTGGACCATGGATAACGCGTCAAGTGCGGAGTTGTATTTTCGTTGCCTGGCTCCCGGTGATCCTGAGTTACGGCGTCCGGCCTTCGGAAGGACACCTGACACGGTTATTGAGGTGATCCAGAAATAGGACACCATCCCTCTGGTGCCAAACATGCCCCCCCCCGCTGCCTCCCTCCACAGATCAACCCTATCCTGCCGCATGTGAATGATTCGTCTCCACGGAAAAATCCCCGGAAAAATTCCCAAGGCCGAAACTTGACCGCAGGGGGCTGTTTACATTCTGCCCCCTGTCTACCATGCCCTGATTGTCAAAGACGGGCGACGGGTACCGTTTACGATGCCTGAGAAGAAGGAATGAAGGCCTACCAGGCATACGGTCAGGCAAGTATGGGCCAGCGTCTGTTTTTCACAGTCCGTTCATGATGAGGTCTTTCGTTGCTGTCGATGGCGTGACCTGCCGGCCGCCAGTAACCGAACCCTCGCAGGTGAAACGAGCCCAGGAGCATGACGATTCCATGGCGAACCCTACCCCCGGGGGACGGTGGTTTCCTCCACGCTTGGAGTGTGTCCGTACTCCGGGCGGCCGGGGGACGGCTCTTCCAATGGCGAAACCTCTTCTGCCTCTCCAGGGGCGAAGTCTGAGAGGCGGAGGAGGGCCGGAGAGGAGCGTGGTCCGTGCCTACAAGAAAACCTTGACGGTGCAGGGCCAGCCGGTGAATTGAAATTCACATCCTTGTGACGAGGAGCTCGTCAGCCTCCTTGGAGCACTCAAAGTTGACGCCGCAGCTTCTGCTGCCTTGCGGGTAGCCTGACAGCGATGTGATGAGCCCCACTGCTTGCGTGAAAAGCGCCATGAAATTGAAGCGGATATAGATGAAAAGCAGGCTCTTTTTGTGGCTTTTCTTTACCATGGGATGTCCCCTTTGTTACAGGAGATTCCTGTTCCCTCAGCACTCTCACTGCAACAGGGGCAACGTCACGCGATACCAGTAGCGACGCTGGTTCATGAAGGGTCAGGCAAGGTGGAGGTGAGTGCCGAAGGTGGAGGAAATGAGCGGCGAGGGGGGCACTCGCTTGCAGGCTTCAGAGTCGAGTGCAGCCGCATGAAAGGGGGAGGCTGAAGCCTGGCGTGGCACTGGATCACGGCCCACGTTAGGGCAATCCATGCGCTTGGTTAATCAGAAAGACTTTCTGATAACTATTTGTTTTGACGATATTATTCCTAAATATCATAAAAGAACCCAGATTGGAATTTCCTTTTCTCTGGCCTACCATGATCCTTGACGGACTCAGGTCCGATTATGACAGGGGGAGGGAACAAGGCATGAAGAACGAACTGTACCGGAGACTTGAGAATGAATGTCCGGAAGCCATCCGAGGCGCGGTAACGTGTCCAGGCGGAATGACTGTACCCATCATTGGCGTGGCGGGTGATGGTTGTTTCGATACCATTCACCCTGCAGCGGTGAGGATCATCGCTATGATGGGTACCGGCGAGAGAATGGAAGGAGGGCACCATGGCGAATGAGGTGGCGAGAATCTTGGAGCACATGAAGGTCGCGATCCTGGCGGGGGCATTCTTGCGGAGCCAGGCCAGACACCCGGCGGGGTATGCTTCCTGAACCTGGTCGAGTGCTTTCCTGATTGCGGCCTGCCAGTATGCAGCGTTGAAAGGTGGCGTTGTCTTCAAGCGTCTCTCCGTTTGTACGGCGCCCGTGGGAGGCCAGCGGCTGCGGTCCTCACAGTAACTATGCCGGCGTGAGCTCCCGTGTCTGAGAATCGAGGAACCCAGTTTGCTCCGTATACCAGGCACCGGATGCCGGCGGGCCTCCGCTCCGAGATATGAGGTTCCTCGAGGGATTTTCAGCGGCGACTTTCAACGGAGCATCCAAGCCGGCATAGGCGGTGGGGGAAGTACCTTTGAAGCATTTTGGCAAGTGTGGTCGACTACCACTTCTCGCA
Organism: Deltaproteobacteria bacterium; assembly: GCA_021847245.1. GTDB lineage: Bacteria > Desulfobacterota > Desulfuromonadia > Geobacterales > Geobacteraceae > Geobacter. The sequence continues at coordinate 12,685 of JAJZUC010000023.1, forward strand.
AGTAGGGCTCGGCATCTGTCCCCTGCTGGTCCGCCAACTTCTGGATAATGTCAAGGGTGCGGTCTGACAGGACCACATCAACACGATGATTCTGACGCAGTAGCCGCAAGGTGACTTTCTCGGTTTGGTCCACGGTTCACTCCTTTTCGGTTGCCCAGGTGGGCAAAACTTGTTGGGTCGAGTTGCCGTCATGTGCAGGCGTCAGGTCGTCATCTCCCTTATAGGGAGAGATGACGCCTGACGGTTGCTGCACCCCGTCAGAAATGACGGGAAATGACGCCTGACTGACGCCTGACGGTTCAGGTAACATCATCAGTGAAATTATCTCGCCCTGATGGGCCTGACTGCTCAGTATCCGATGGTCTCCATCCTCGGTGACGATCTTCTTTTTGATCAAGCCGCGTGCAGCCGTCAGAAATGCATTCTTGACCGTGTTGGTCTTGACTTCCGGATCTTCCGCCCTCCGGTGGTCATAGAAGGCAGACCGCCAGTCACCAATCATCGCCGCCCATAGGCCGCTGCGTTGCTCCTGCGCTCTTGCCGATGCTTCGACAAGGCACTTGACCGCCAGTAGCTCCATATGCGTCAAAGTGGCTGAATGATGACGGTCGGACCGTTCCCCGTAGGCAACAACGCATGAGGTTAGGGGCGTGCCATCCTGGTTCTTCTCGATCTCGACGGGCAAGAGCTTGAACTCGATGTCTGGAGGGGGCTCCCCGTCCTTCATCTTGGTGAAGCTGATGAGCCCCGCGTTACACCTGATTTCAAAGTCCATGGCGGCTCGGAGTGCCGACGATCCACGCGAACGGTTTTTGCTGTCCTCTCCATGGCCGGTGTGGTGGACGATAAGCGCCACGCTGCCGGGGAAAGAGGAACGCAAAGCGTCAACCTCCTTGATGAAGTCGCCCATGTCCTTGGTGCTGTTCTCGTCGCCTTCGATGTGACGGGCCAGGGTGTCGATGACGATGAGCGCGACGGGCTTCCCGTGGGACTCCGTCAGTCCCTGGGCTTCGGCTCTCACATCTTTGAGACCGCTGCCGTCAAAACTGACGGCCTGCCGGGATACATGGAAGAACTTCAAATCGTCGACATTAATCCCCCTGAACACCTGCCAAGCCTTAATCCTCCGCCGCAATCCGGCATGCCCTTCTCCGGCGAGGTATAGGACAAGACCCCTTTGGGTGCGGTGACCATTCAGGGTTTCACCGCCAGTCGCCACGGAGAGAGCAATGTCCAGGGCCGTGAAGGTTTTTCCCTCCCCCGAAGGACCGAAGAGTTGCCCCGTGGTGTCGCGTTCAATGAATGGCGGGATGAGGTAGGATATGCTGACGTACTCGGCGAGCATTTCACTGGCGGACATGAAGAGGGACGGCCTGGGGTTCATCCCTCGGCTGGCTGATATTACGCAAGCTGTGACAGCTTCCGGGCCTGCCAGGCGTGCAAGATCATTGAAGTCGGTATCTTTTGTCCCGCGCCCTTCCGGAAAGGCCGGCACGGCCAGGAATCCCCCCACGGCCTGCGCCGCTTCGGTGGCTTTCGTTAAGCCGGGGTTTCCTTCCGTGGCGTGGTCATCATCGGCGCAGACGATCAACGCGGCATCCGGTGGCATCTTCGCCCGTATTGATTCCGCTACCGGCTTCAGGTTCCCGGCATTGAAGGTGACTGCCACGGGATAGCCAGTAGCTTCGTGGAGCGTAGCGCCGGTAGCGTATCCCTCGGCTATCAGAATCGTCCTTGCTGTTGGGTCGCCGATCCCGTGGAAATGCCCCGCAACCGCCGTGCCGCTCTTGAACTTCTTAGAGCCGTCCGGCCCGATGAATTGCAGACCATGGAGCGTGCCGGCCACGTCACGGACGGGGACAATCAGGCTATCTTTCCATTGTTTCACCCCATGAGCCTTGACGCTCTTCTTGGCAAGGTAAGGGTGATCCTCGGCAACGTCCCGTGCCTTTCCCCAGATACCAGCGGAATCCTTCCTGCAATCGGCGCGCTCTTGCTGCCGTATCCGTTCTGATTCTTCCTTGGCGCGCTTCACCATGGCGTGAAATGTTGCACGCTCCTCAGTCGTCGCCGGTTGGCGCGCCTGCCACATGGACCAGTCACCCGTGCTGTTCTCATCCCATCGGCCGAAAACTCCACCTTCTCCGTCAGGGAACATCATGCAGGCGCCTCTTGAGTCGCCGCGCTTTTCTGAGACCGGGAAGTGTATCCATTTCCCGGGTGCTATCTTTCCGGCGTCCGGGGCATATCCGAGATGATGCCTGATGTAATCTGCAAAGGCATGTGGGCCGGTTGCAACTTCGACGCGTGGAGAACGTGAGGGTTGAACGGCAGCGGAGTTGAGATTGATGACCGTCATTACCGTACCTCCCGCGCCAGGATAATCACGGCGTTGAAGGTGTCACGGTCGAAGGTTCCAATCAGTTGATTTGCAGGGGGTTCTGTGGTAGGACGATGACAGTTGACAAATTTCCTGTCGTTCCCTCCCACAAAGCCCCGCCGGTTGCCCCCCGTGCGGGGTTTCGTGTTTCTGATCATGTGGTCTCTCCCCAGCTCCCTCCTGGCCTCCACAGGTGGCAGCAGTTTTCTTAGGCGGCCTTGGCCGTGTGTAACTCCTCAATGAGGGCGCGGATATCCTCGACGCGCCAAGCGGTGCAACGGGGAGAGAGTTTGACGGGCTTTGGGTAGCGACCGGCCTTGATGCCGGCCCACCACGTTGATTTCGAGATGGGGAGAATCGTGGGGATGATCTGTGACAACCGGACATAGCCGGTGTCAGGGAGTGAGGGCCTTCCTTCCATAGTGTTTACCTCCGTGCGTTGACGTTTGAGGCAATCCTATGGAATACAGAGGGCGAGGGGTGAGATAGAAGAAATAAGGTTAAGTGGCTGAGAAATAACGCTTTAGCTGTTCGTTGAAGAGTTTGCGATTTTCTTGGTCGATAAGCTTCTCTGCTTCCTCTGCGCACGTGACAGGGAAGGGGCAAGGGATTGGCGGTCGCCGCAACTCTGCTTTTCTCTTCTCTACTTGGCGGCGCCCGTCAGCAATTACCTTGTTTTTCCGGGTGACGATCTGAGCTATCCGGCTTGATCCGACGGGGGGAATGGAGTGCCAGGGCGTATACTCGAAGCTTTGAAGAACCGCATGAAGATCCATGCCGGGCACTTCCCCTGAAAGTTCCGTCAAGGCTTCCCGATGGCTTCTGCCTGTCCTCCTGAGGTATCGATATGCAGCGAAAATCCCCGACTCTTGCAGGTATGTCTTGCGGGTCTTCCCCTGGCGGCGTCCTCGTTTCTTCATTCTGTGCGCCTCCTGTAGCGCCCTGGATATATGCCGGGGAAGCTGGTCCAAGATAACCTCTTGTCGGGTGGCCGCTCTATCCCCGGAAGGTGATAATTTACAGAAACACCCTGTAATCGACGTTCAGGGCCTTTGCCAGCTTCTTGGCTGCTTCCTTGCCGATAGGCCTCTTGCCGTTCTCCATCTCGGAGATATGCCGCTGGGGAATGCCGGTCATCTCTGCAAGCTGCCGTTGGGTAAGCTCCTCCTTGCCACGGGCACCACGCAGACTGACAGCGGGCTTCGACTCGCCGGGGAAATGGCTGGTAAAGAAATCCTCCAGGGAGACGGGATCCTTTTCGTCCGCCGCCTCGATGCTGTCCACATACCGGCGAATCCGCTCCACGTTCTGGGGGTGGACCCTCAGACGCAACGTTACCATGTCGTCAGTAGGGCGCTTTTTCGTGAGTCCCTGCATAAGTCACCTCGATAAGTCTGATTTCCTTGTCGCGTTCTTCCCATACCGCAACGTAAGTCGGTTTACCCTTCTTCAGGTGGCAATGGTGCCGGCCATCCCCCAGCTTGCCATAGTTTGGCCAGTTGCCACGCACGGGGCCGGAAAGCCTGATCTCTTCCATGAGAAGGAAGAGCCGTTCAACAATACTTCTCGGCAACTTTCGCGCCTGCTTATCAACTTTGCCCGTGATCCTGACAATCCATTCCATGAGTCACCTTATACTATTATTTAGTATCATGTCAACATATGAGGCGCGATAGTAAAAAGGCGCGGAAAAACCGCACCATTGCTTCCATTGAAAGGATTCCATGCAATGCTACGCTTCGCCTTGTCCAGCCTTCCCCCTCAGCGGTATCACCTTCGCCCCCGCCTTCAGCCCGTTTAGGTAATCCGCCCATGTCTGCATCATCTTCCGACGCTCGGCAAAGTGAGATGTCCGGTTGTAGGCGCGGCCCAATGGGTCTTTGACGGCATGTCCCAATTGGTGCTCAACAAGATCAATCCGAACTTGGAGGGTTTCGTCAAGAATGGTGCGCGCCAGGGCGCGGAAACCATGAGCCGTCATTTCTCCCTTGAACCCCATTCGATCAAGCGCCGCGTTTATCGCCATGTTGCTCATTGGTCGGGCAAAGGAACGGGCTGAAGGGAACACGTAGCGGCTTTGGCCGGTCAGCGCTTGCAACTCCTTCAGGATCGCCACGGCTTGAGTGGCCAGGGGAACAAGATGTTTCTCGCCGCTCCGCTCTTCCTTGATCCGCTTCTTGAGCTTCATCCGCTCGATGGGGATATTCCATTCTGCCGCTTCAAGATCAAACTCGGACCATTCCGCTTGCCGCAGTTCGCCGGGTCTGAGGAATACCAACGGTGCAAGCTGCAAGGCGCACTTGACGGGAAAAGTCCCTTTGAAGCCGTCAATGGCTCTCAACAAGCCCGCAACCTCTTTCGGGTCTGTTATAGCCGCATGGTGCTTCTGGCTGCGCGGTGGCAATAGCCCCTTCAGGTCCGCCGTTGGGTCACGCTCAGCCCTGCCGGTTCCCACTGCATAGCGGAATATCTGACCACATACGAACTTGACCCGGTGTGCCGTCTCAAGAGCGACCGCTTCAATTCTCCGCAGCATCTTGAGAACATCGGGGGCTTTGAGATCGGCAATCGGCTTCGCCCCGATGTCGGGGAAAACGTACTGTTCAAGCCGACGCATTACCCAATAGGCGTGAGAATCGGCCCAGGTTGGAGAAAATTTGCTGTGCCACTCTCGCGCCACCACTTCAAAGGTGTTTGCCGCCTGTTCGCCTTGTGCGGCTTTCTGAGCCTTCTTTACCTCCCCTGGGTCAACACCGTTGGCTACGAGTTTTCGGGCATCGTCACGGCGTTGTCTGGCATCGGCAAGGCTCACCTCGGGGTACGTGCCAAGGGCAAGCAGCTTCTCCTTACCCCCAAACCGATACTTGAAACGCCACCTCTTACCCCCGGCAGGGGTAACAAGCAGAAACAGACCGTCACCATCGAATAGCTTTACCTGCTTTTCGCCAGGCTTCGCGTTGCGGGCTTTTACGTCAGTCAGTGCCATGCCAGTCTCCTATCTGTGCGACTTTATGCGCCGAACTGGGGGTATCTATTTTGCCTTGGGGGTAGTTCTGCAAAAAAATTACCCCCAGTTACCCCGGATGTCAAGGGACTGTCTTGGACACTGTTAGACAATGCAAAAAGAAAAAGCCCCGATTTTTCGGGGCTTATCGACCGGCATTGGACGTTGCCGGATTCTTGGATGGCGGAGAGATAGGGATTCGAACCCTAGGTACCCGGAGGGTACACTTGATTTCGAGTCAAGCGCCTTCGACCACTCGGCCATCTCTCCAATAACGTTGGTTCAGTTATTCGCTTTTTTCCGTGCCTTGTTCCGCGCCCGCAACCCGGCAAAGAAATCCTTCAGGATCGTCGAGCATTCCTCCTCGCGAACCCGCGAGACGATCTCAACCCGGTGGTTGAGCCTTGCATCGTCCGAAAGGTCGTACAGGGAACCGGCGGCGCCCCCTTTCGGGTCGTGGCAGCCGAAAACCACCCGGTCGATCCGTGACAGCAGGATCGCCCCCATGCACATGACGCACGGTTCGAGGGTAACGTACAGCGTGGTTCCGGTGAGCCGCCAGTTGTCGAGTTTTCGGGCCGCCTGCCGGATGGCTATCATCTCGGCGTGGGCCGAAGGGTCCCGGCGGGCCTCCCGGCGGTTGAAGCCGCGCCCGATGATCGAGCCGTCACGGACGATCACCGCCCCGATGGGGACCTCCCCCTGCCTGGCGGCCTTCCGCGCTTCCCGGAGCGCAAACTCCATCCAGCGCCGGTCCTCTTGTTCGGCAGGCCGGCCCGGGGATTCGATGCCCCGGCTGTGCGTCATTGATCCGTTGGTCGCTGAGTTCGACAAGGCACCGATATATATCCTGTTTCAGACATCGTGTCAATAACGGTTTTCCCCATCAGGCGCCATGGGCGATCTCCCTTCGGGGTATCGACCATCCGCCATTGACCGCGCCAGGAGCGGGGGTATCATTTCACTGTTCCCACGGGACGCCCCGAAATCCGCACCTCCCCTTCGCCGGCACGCCAACGAGAGGATCTCCATGTCGACTACGATCGCGATACCTCCCGACACTCCCGAAAACCGCACCCTGGTTGCCAACGTCCATCCGGACGGCTGGATAAACCCCGAGCCGGCCGGGCGCTACAACCTGGTGGTGATCGGCGCCGGCACCGCCGGCCTCGTGACGGCCGCGGGCGCCGCCGGCCTTGGTGCCAGGGTGGCACTCATCGAGCGCCACCTCATGGGGGGAGACTGCCTGAACTTCGGCTGCGTTCCCTCCAAGGGGATGCTCCGGGCATCCCGGGCGATCCACGACGTCCGCTCCGCCGGGGAGTTCGGCATTGCCGGTGGAGAGAGGCTCGCCATCGACTTCGCTGCCGCCATGGAGCGGATGCGCCGCATCCGGGCCGCCATCAGCGCCCACGATTCGGCGCGCCGGTTCCGGGACGAACTGGGGGTGGACGTCTTCATCGGCCAGGGGCGCTTCACCGGTTCCGACTGCATCGAGGTGGAAGGGAAACGGCTCTTCTTCGAGCGGGCCGCCATCTGCGCCGGGGCCCGGGCCGCCTCTCTCCCGCTTCCCGGCCTTGCCGAGGCGGGGTACCTCACCAACGAGACGGTCTTCACCCTCACCGAGCTCCCTCACCGCCTCGCCGTCATCGGCGCCGGCCCCATCGGCTGCGAGCTGGCCCAGGCCTTCGCCCGTTTCGGCAGCCGGGTCACCCTCCTGGATGCGGCGCCGCAGCTTCTCGGACGCGAGGACCGGGACGCTGCCGGGGTCGTGGCGCGGACCTTCCTGCGCGAAGGGATCGATCTCCGGCTCGGGGTGAGGGTCGCCGGCGTCGGCACCCGGGGCGGCGACAAGGTGATCAGCATCGAGGAACACGGGAAAGCGGCCGAGGTGGCCGTCGACGAGATCCTGGTCGGCGTGGGGCGCGTTCCCAACGTGGAAGGGCTGAACCTGGACGAGGCAGGGGTCGGCTACGACCCGAAACAGGGGGTGACGGTGGACGAGCGGCTCCGCACCTCGAACCCCCGTGTCTATGCCGCCGGCGACATCTGCTCCCCCTACAAGTTCACCCACGCCGCCGACGCCCAGGCCCGGATCCTGATCGCCAACGCCCTCTTCATGGGGCGGCGGAAGCGATCGGCCCTCACCATCCCCTGGTGCACCTACACCGATCCGGAGGTGGCCCACGTCGGGATGTACGAGACAGAAGCCCGCGAGCAGGGGATCGAGGTGACTACCCTGACCGTGCCGCTCTCCGATGTGGATCGGGCGCTGCTGGACGGCGAGACGGAAGGGTTCGCCCGGGTACACCTGCAGAAAGGGAGCGACCGGATCCTCGGTGCCACCATCGTCGCGCGCCACGCAGGGGAGATGATCGGCGAGCTGTCGCTCGCCATGACCAGCGGTCTCGGGCTTTCGGCCATCGGCGCCACGATCCATCCCTATCCGACCCAGGCGGAGGCGATCCGCAAGCTCGCCGACGCCTACAACCGGACCCGGCTCACGCCGTTTGTGACGAAGGTGCTTCGGTGCTGGCTCGCGTGGCGGCGGGGATAGGCCGTCGCGCCTACCACTTGACCGGCTCGGGCTCCTTCTTGACGAGAAGGACCGAGCAGGGCATCTTCCGGACGATCTCCTCGTTGCTGCGGCCGAACAGGAAGTGTTCGAGGCGCCACTCCTCATGGGCGAGCATGACGAGGAGATCGATCTTCAACTCTTCCACCGCCTTCAGGATCTCCCTGGTCGGTTCCCCTTCCCTGATCAGCTCGGTCACCGCGAGCCCTTCGCTTCGCTCCTTCTTCAGAATCCGGTCCAGGTCCTCCTTCGCCTGCCGCATCATCGCCTGGTACTCCTTCTCCAGAGAAACGGTCGGAAGGTTCCACCCCTCGAGCCCGAACGGATTGTGGATAACGTGGATGATGGAGAGCTCCGCCCCGTACTTGCGGGCAAGGGAAACACCGCAGTGAACCGCCTCCTGGCAGTTGGTGGTCATTCTGCTCACCACAAGAATGCGCTTGAAATCTTCCATGTCCGCCCTCCCCCACTAGACTGGTCCAGCCGGACCAGCGGAAATCATGACTCTTTGCTATGAGTTTAGCACGCTTTGATCGCGAGGAAAGTGGTGCTGGAGAGGAAGACGAGGGACCGGACGTACATAAGAAAAGGCCGTCAACCCTATGGATGACGGCCTTCGTTCGATTTGGCTCACGATGTCGCACGAATATAGAACTTTTTTCCGCTCTCCACCGTGTGAGCTTCTGATCAAGCTGAAGGAGTTTTAGCTTTCCTCTTCAAAGAGTCACAGGTAACTAGAGTGTGTTTCGTCCTTAATCGAAGTATCCGTATCCGTAACCGGCTATGGCAAGTTGCCGATTACACATGATAAGCGCATGATTGCGCTCCCCACATATTTCAGATCGTCGCTCTGAGGTCCAAAGGCGTGACCCGGAAGAACGAATGTAGAGGTCTATGGACAAGCAGGCAACAAGCAGAGGGCGGGGGAGTCGGTTGATGGCTAACAGCGAACAATTGGACACGATCAGAGTTGAGTACCTATCTTCGCCTGCTCGAAGCGGATGAAGACAACGGCTCCAGGACTACCATGGAATGATCTTCTTATATGGCACGAGAACATCGTGACCAATCGAGAATCGTGCATGGAGGAAGTTCTTATTTGCGTCGCTGGAGGCATACAGATCGGAAACGAGGCCGACCAGGTCGGCTCGATCGAGACCGGCAATGGCTTTCTTGACATCGCTCCAGGATGGCTTCTTCTTATGAGTCTTGGGAGAACCTGTCGACTTCGCTGATTTTCTCGCGACCATGCTCACAACCTTTATCCGGAAATCTTCTTCGCTGTAAATGAACTGTCGTCACCATCGTGAAAATAGATCCTGCCGGTCAAGGTGTCACCGTCACAAGTGAACTCACCGAAGCCACTGGCGGGATCAAACTCGTCGTTACCGTCCCAGGAAAACCTGTAGCAGCCCGTCTTGTCACGACGGATGTCCATGTCGCCGTCCACGCAGATGAAGTGCAGCGTCCCGCTGTTCCCCCTGATCCGGATATAGCCCGGTTCCACAAGGTCAATGGCTTCCTTGTTCCATGCTTCCATTTCGATGATCTCGTATGAGCCGTCGATATTCATGGTACTTTGTATCTACCATTCATCGTATCAACTTGGAAGTCTGAATCGCCCCTTTGCCAGCGTGCTCGATGCGGGCATTGATAGTCCGGACACTTTCGCCCTGCACAGGGAAGCAGCTGACAACCCCCCGATTTTTTCGATTTTGCTGTATGCTGTCTGCCATGAAGCTCATCACCATCCCCCTGCGCGACTTTGCCCTCCCCTCGCCACGCACCGGAAGCATCGAAGCCCATTCAGGTTACGGACGCGCGGCGGCCGACGGGCAGGAGATTCACCGCCGCGTACAGAAGAAACGGGCCAAGGCCGATCCCCGGTACCAGGCCGAAGTGCCGGTGAGTGCCGTGTTCGATCGGGAGGGGTACCGCTTCCGGATCGACGGGCGGATGGACGGGATCTTCCGGCACGCCCCGCCGCAGATCGAGGAAATCAAGACCGGTTTCAATGTCCGGGAGCTTGCGCGCCGGCTCGCAGGCGACCCGCTGGAGCATCCCTACTCCCTGCAACTTCTCACCTACGGCTACTTCCACTGGCGCGAACACGGAATCCTTCCCGCCCTTTCCTTCCATCTCGTCTCTTCCCGGAGCGGCGAGGCCGAGGATCTCCAACTCGCCCTCGATATCCCCCTCTACGAACGATGGCTGGAGCTTCGTCTCGGCGAACTCGTTATCGAAGCGTGGCAGGCGGAGAAGCGCGCCGCCAGGCGACGGAAGGTCGCCGCCGGTTTCGCCTTTCCTTTCGAAAACCCGCGCTCCGGCCAGATCGAGCTCATGGAGGCGATCGAGGAGGGGATGACGGAGGAAAGCCCGATGCTCGTCCAGGCCCCCACCGGGCTCGGAAAGACGGTCGGGGTCCTCTATCCCGTGCTCAGGGAAGCGCTCAGCCGGGGTCAGAAAGTGGTCTACGTCACCCCGAAGAACAGTCAGCATTCTGTGGCCGAGGATGCGGTCACCCGTTTTCAGGAGACGGGGGCCCGCGTCAAATCCCTCACGATGACGGCAAAGGGGAAGATATGCTTCAAGGACGAGCCGCTCTGCAACCCCGAATACTGTGAGTATGCCCGCGATTACTACGCGAAGGTCGAGACCCATGGCATTCTCGCAATCCTGGCGAACAAGAGGAAACTGAAGGCCCGCACGTTTCGCCACCTGGGGGAGCAGTACCAGGTCTGCCCCTTTGAACTGCAACTCGACAGTATCCGGGAGGCGGACCTCATCATCTGCGATTACAACTATGTCTTCGCGCCGCGCTCGGCCCTTCGCCGCGTGACGGAGATCGGGATCGACCAGGCCGGAAAGCCGAACCTGGTGATCGACGAGCTCCACAATCTCCCCGCCCGGGCCATGGAGTACTATTCTCCGGCACTCTCATCGGTCGTCCTCGCGAAGATGCGCGACGGGATTCGCGCGCTTCCCTCCCCCTTTCGCCGCGAGGCGGAGGAGCTTCTCGACGGCTGCATCCGGGTGGTTGCCTCCTGCCGGGAGGGGGACGCCGCGAAGCCGGTGCGGATCGAGCCCCCCGTGGAGCGTTTTCTTGAGCAGGATGCGCGGCTTCGCGTCTTCCTCTCCCGCTACCTCGAATCCGGTGTGGAGATACGGCACGAGGACGTGATCCTTAGGCTTTCCCTCTCCTGGTCCGCATTCGCGGAGGCCCTCGAGTATGTCGTCGATCCCGACAGGGAGGAATTCTTCACCACGTATCATCCCCATCCGACCGGGGGCACGGTGAAGATCACCTGTTGCGATGCCTCGGCAATGCTTGAGGATTGCTACCGCGAATATGATCAGGTGGTGGGGTTCTCGGCCACGCTGAAGCCCTTCGCCTACTACGCACGGCTCGCCGGGCTCGACCCTGAAGCCGTCAGGACGGCGGAATTTCAGACCCCTTTCCCGAAGGAGCGGCGCAAGCTCCTGGTGATCCCGCAGATCTCCACCAGGTATGCCCACCGCGAGCGCAACTACGGGAAAATCGCCGATGCCGTTCGGCGGATCACGGCACTGCGCCAGGGGAACTATTTCGTCTTTCTGCCGAGTTTCGAGTTTCTGGAGAGGGTCGCTCCCCTCTTCCAACCACCGGAAGGGTTTACTGTGCTGAGGCAGGAACGGCAGATGAAGGCTTCCCAGGTGGAAGCGATCGTGGAGAGCCTTCGTGTCCGGAGCGCTCCCACCATCGTCTTTGCCGTGCAGGGCGGATCATTCTCCGAGGGGGTGGACTACCCGGGAGAGACGGTGATCGGGGCCTTCGTGGTCGGCCCGCCGCTCCCCAACTACGATCTCGAACGGGAGGAGATGAGGGAGTATTACCAGCGGCGGTACGGCGCCGGCTTCGCCTATGCCTACACGATTCCCGCCATGGCCAAGGCGGTACAGGCCGCCGGCAGAGTGATCCGCTCCGAGACCGACCGCGGGCTTATCGTCCTGATGGACAGCAGATTCACGGAATCGAGCTACAGTCGGTCGATGCCGGCTGATTGGTTCGACTCCTCTGTAACGGAGCTGGTTTCGGAGAGCATCCTGAAGGAGGTTGCTGAGTTCTGGGGGCAATAATCTTGTCAACTTGGAAGCCTGACCCGGCATCCTCCCCTCTGCTGCAACTTGTCAACTGATGTGACCTCTTCCTACTTCATTGAACGAACTCTTTCCGCCACAGCCTCCCAATCAACCTCCGGCGTCATGTGACACCAACTGATGCGAACACAAGAGTTAGCCTCGTCATCGCTCATCCCCATGGCCTTGAGGACATGACTAGGCGTATAGCTGCTTGATGTGCAGGCAGAGCCATTGGAGATGGCTATAAGATCCTTCAGTGCTACGATAAGAGCCTCGGAATCAAGCCCGGGAAAGGAGATATTCAGAACATGATCCATTCCCAAAGCCTGGTCGCCTGTCAGTCGAGGCTCAAGCGCGCTTAGGGCCTTCAGAGCCTTTTCCTTGAATCGTTGGCATGCCTGCTGGCGGGTTTCGTGATCGCGGACAGCAATTTCGGCAGCAGTTCCAAACGCTGCAATCAAAGCCACCGGCAACGTTCCAGGCCGTAATCCCCGCTCTTGCCCACCGCCATACACAAGCGGTTGTAGCGGGACACGTTCATATCCGCGTCTCCGCATAACCAGGGCGCCGATTCCCTTCGGTGCGTAGATCTTGTGCCCACTGATGCTGATGAGATCGATCCGAGGATTGCGAAGCGGCTCCAAATCCTTCCCAAACCCCTGTGCAGCATCGGTGTGGAAATAGGCGGGATGACCCTTGAGTATAGCGGCAATGTCATCCAGCGGCTGGCGGATGCCGGTTTCGTTATTCACATGCATGACTGAAACCAGCAGTGTTTCCGGCCGCAGTGCCGCTCTTATCGCTTCGGGGTCCACCGAACCACCAGCACCAACATCAACCCGTGTCACTTCAAAACCAGCTCGTTCGAGGGCATCGCACGGCTCCAGCACAGCCTTATGCTCGATGGCAGTCGTAACGATATGCTTCTTTCCCTGCTCCTCTCCAGCTTGCCGAAGACCGAGGATAGCAAGATTATTACATTCCGTGGCTCCGCTGGTAAAAATCACCTCATCACGCTTGGCAGCAACGACGGCGGCCACCTGATCTCGTGCCTTCTGCACCGCCTGCTTGGCCCTTGCACCGTACTCGTGGGTGCGGCTCCCTTCGTTTCCGAATTCGGTATCCAGAAAATGAAGTAAAACGTCTCGTACTTCAGGTTCTAGCGGCGTTGTCGCGTTGCAGTCCAGATATGTCGGGAGCATGGTGCCTCCGTCTTGTATGTTTTTATAAATTTATTTTTGACAAACAAGACATGATATTGTAAAAAACAATGCAAAACTTTTTAGCATATCGCACCGAAGCTGTCCACAAGGTATCCGTCATGGAAACAATACCAACCATCACTTTCCCCGTCATCAGAGGCCTCCAAGCCCGGCGTGAATACTATGTGGCCATGTGGACCCTGCGGATGCTTCGTCAGATCTCGATTTTTGACGAAGATGAACTGCCGCCCGAGCTTCGCGCCCAACGAACCCTCAATAAGGCGCGAATTCCGGAAATTTCAGACTATATCATCGACAACCCCGATGACTACGTCTTCTCCGCCCTGACCGTATCGATCGACTCCGAAGTCTCCTTTGAGCCTCTTCCCGGTCAGGACAAACTGGGGCTGTTGCGTGTTCCCATGGATGCCCGCTTCATCATCAATGACGGTCAACACCGCCGGGCCGCCATCATTGAGGCGCTTGAACAACGACCCGAGCTTGGCCATGAAACCATTGCCGTCGTCTTCTTTCTGGATATCGGCCTCGAGCGTTGTCAGCAGATGTTTGCCGACCTCAATCGGTACGCCATTCGCCCGAGTCGCTCTTTAGGACTCCTGTACGACCATCGCAATGATAAAGCCCGCCTGGCCAAGCTGGTAATCATGAAGTCAGAGATCTTCCGGGACATCGTGGATATGGAGAAATCCTCCCTCGCTCCCCGCTCCCGCAAACTCTTCACCCTTTCTGCTTTCTATAATGCCTGCGCCGACCTCGTTAACGGGCTGGCCACGGGAAACCTCGTTGAAGATGCTGACTTGGCGAGAGGCTTCTGGGAAACAGTTGCCGAGCACTTCCCCTTGTGGGGGCAAGTACGTGAAGGACGCATTCCTGCCAGTGAAGTGCGCGAAGGCTACATCCACTCCCACGGCATCGCTCTTCAGGCCATCGGCAAGGCTGGAAACGCACTCCTGCACAGCCACCCGAAAGATTGGAAGAATTATCTCAGTGCCCTTGCAATGATTGACTGGTCACGGAATAATGCCACGCTTTGGGAGGGCCGCGCCATGATCGGCGGGAAGGTTTCCAAAGTTACCACCAACGTTGTCCTGACCACAAATGTCATCAAACAGGCCCTGTCGCTCCCTCTCAGTGACGAAGAGCAGAGGGTCGAAACCGCTCATTTACGCAAGTAACTGACACACTACATACGGATTCCCATGAACTCAGAGCAACAAACAGAACTCACGCAAACCGATCAACCGGCAACTGTCCCGACGCGCCAGCGCAAATCTGCCTTCAACGAACTCGGCTTCCAGGCAACCATTGACCTACTCCAGGAAGAGATCCGCAGTCTCTACACCGCTGACGATGTCCCCTGGATCATAGGCTACTCCGGCGGCAAGGATTCCACCGCCACCCTGCAACTGGTTTGGACCGCCATCGCCGGACTTCCGCCTGAACAGTGCCGGAAAACAGTCTATGCCATTTCCACTGACACCATGGTGGAGAACCCCGTCGTTGCCGCGTGGGTGGCCAATTCTCTCGCCGTCATGAAGCAGTCCGCCATCGAGCAAGAGATTCCAATCCAGCCGCGTCGACTGACGCCAGCCCTAGCAGATTCCTTCTGGGTCAATCTGATTGGCAAAGGATATCCAGCCCCACGGCACAAGTTCCGTTGGTGCACCGCCCGTCTGAAGATTTCTCCATCGAACACCTTCATCAACAGCATCGTCTCGTCCAGCGGCGAAGCGATCCTGGTTCTCGGCACCCGCAAGGCAGAAAGCTCAGCACGGGCTGCCAATATGGCGCGCCACGAGAAAGGCCGGGTACGTGACCGCCTCAGCCCCAACTCAAGCCTCCCCGGCTCACTGGTCTATACACCCATCGAAGACTGGACCAATGATGATGTCTGGTTTTACCTCATGCAGGCGAAGAACCCGTGGGGCTACAACAACAGGGATCTTCTCGGCATGTACGCAGGAGCGTCCGCAGACGGCGAGTGCCCGCTGGTCGTTGATGATTCCACCCCAAGCTGCGGTGATTCCCGTTTCGGCTGCTGGGTCTGTACCCTGGTGGACAAGGACAAATCCATGACCGCCATGATCCAGAATGACGAGGAAAAAGAGTGGATGATGCCCCTGCTTGACATCCGCGATGCCCTGGACTTCCGCCGGGACCATAAAGGCGAGTATGCCGAAAATGCTGACTACGACATCCGCGATTTCCGTCGTATGAGCGGTGCGGTTCAGGTTATGTCCGGCGGTCGTCCCATTCCCGGTCCCTACATCCAGAGCGCCCGGGAAGAGTGGCTTAAACAGCTGCTCGTTGCCCAGACCTATATCCGCAAAAATGGACCACCCATAGTTTGCGACATCGAACTCATCACTCTGGAGGAGCTGCAGGAGATCCGCCGTATCTGGGTAGTGGATAAGCACGAACTGGAAGACTCCCTGCCGCGCATTTATCGCAACGCCACCGGCACCGAGTATCCCGGCCGGCCGCTGGATGACAACCTTGTCATCGGCGAAGAGGAGATGGGCGTCCTGGCCGAACTGTGCGGCGATGACCGGCTACACTATGAACTGACACGGGAGCTGCTCAGCATCACCCGCCAGCAACGGAGCAGTGCCCGCCGCGCCGGTCTGCATGAGGCTCTAGAGAAGACCTTTTCCCGCCACTTCTACGACAGCAAGGATGATGCATTATCAAGGGCGCAGCGGATGGCCGAACAAAGAAAAAGCCTGTCCCAGCATCGACCGCAGTATGTCTCTGTCGTCATGGAGCCCCTGGCCTGCGAAGAGGAGGCCGAAGCATGATTCTGGACAGCATTATCCTGGAAAACTTCGGCGCCTATGGCGGACGGCAGGAGGCCATTCTCACCCCGGAGGACGGGAAACCGATCATTCTCTTTGGCGGCATGAACGGCGGCGGTAAGACTACCCTGCTGGATGCCCTCCAGCTAGCCTTTTACGGCCCCAAAGCCCGCATCTCCAACCGTGGACGGATGGCCTACAAGGAGTACCTGCGGGAGTCGATCCATCGCAGCAGTGATCCGGGCGAAGGAGCCAATATCACTGTCCGCTTCCGCCGGGTCATCGAAGGGGAAAGCCGTAACTTCGAGCTGCACCGGAGCTGGCGTGTAGGGGTAAAGGGAATCGAAGAGACAGTTCGGGTGCTCCGCGACGGCCTCCCCGACGACATCTTCACCGAGCACTGGGACGAAACCATCGAGGCCTATCTCCCCAGCAGCATCGCCCACCTCTTCTTCTTTGACGGAGAACAGATCAAGGAGCTTGCCGAGGGGGGCCATGCCGCCGAAATTCTCGGCACCGCCATTCACTCCCTGCTGGGGCTCGATCTGGTGGACCGACTTGAGAACGATCTCAAGGTGTTCGAGCGGAAGAAAAAAGGCGAAGGGCTCGACCCGGAAGCTGCCCGCAAGCTGGCCCAAGCCCGCGGTGAACTGGCAGAGATCGACCATCAGCAGGAAAAGGCGGCCATGGAAGAAGGTTCCCTGGTCAATGAGGCAGGACGTCTGGCCAAGGAGCTGCGCGCCAAGGAAGACGAGTTCAAAAAAGAAGGCGGCGAGCTGTTCCTGAAGCGGAAAGAGATTGAAGACGCATTGGCGGCCAACGTTACCAAGAAAAGGACTGCTGAAGCCCAACTGCGGGAACTGATAGCCGGGCCGCTGCCACTCCTCATGGTGGAGCACCTGCTGGCAGAGGTGGAGCAGGTGGTCCGTCATGAAGCCGAGATCAAACGCGCCCGCACGGTACAAGACATTCTGACGACCCGTGACGCCGCGATTCTTGAAGGACTGAAAGCAAGCAAGACCCCTGCGCAGACGCTCACATCCATTGCCAAGACACTGGATGACGACCGCAAAGGGTGGGTGGAACGTGCTGAGGAAGAGCTGATCCTCGATGCAGATGACTCCCTTGCCCCGCAGATCGCCCATTTACGCGGCACCGTGCTACCGACTGCCGACCAGCAGGCCCGGGAGATGACCGCAAAAATCGCTACCCTGGATGAGAAGATTGCCCGTCTGGAAAGCGAGCTGGAGCGGGTGCCAACTGCCGAGCGGATTGCCGACCTACAGCAAGTACTGGCGGCAGTTCAAAGAGCTCATCAGGCAAAGCTGGCCGAACTGGAAGCAGTCAAGGTGCGCCGGGCAGCGCTGGCAAAGCAGCGGCAGATGGCTGAAGCACGGCTGGACAAGATCGGCGATAGTGATGTGGATGCCCAGTTTGCCGAAGATGGCCGTCTGCGCATGCTGAAGCATTCGCAAAAGGTACGGGATACCCTGGGGCGCTTCCGCACCAGAATCGTCCAGCGGCATACGGAGAGCATGGAAGCACTGATGCTGGAATCCTTCCGCAAGCTGCTGCGCAAGAAGGAACTGGTACAAGGGCTGACGATCAATCCGGAGACCTTTGAGGCAACCTTGACCACCAAGGATGGCAAGCCGCTCCCCTTTGACCGACTCTCTGCCGGGGAGAAGCAACTATTGGCGACATCTCTCCTCTGGGGTCTTGCCCGCGCCTCAGGCCGACCAGTGCCAACCATCATCGACACACCACTCGGCCGTCTGGACTCTTCGCACCGGCGGCACCTTATCGAGCGCTACTTCCCTAGTGCCTCGCACCAGGTATTGTTGCTGTCTACGGATGAAGAGATTGTCGGGAATTATTTGAAGGAACTGGAACCGTTCATCTCCAGAACCTACTTACTGGAGCACAACGAAGCGGCAGGGCAAACCAATCTTACAGAAGGATATTTCAGCGTATGAGACCACCGGTTGAGCATGTGCGTGTAAGCGCAAAAGGAAAAGAAATACTAATTAAGGTAAGGCGCCGCACTGGATTGGAGCATTGGAATGAGATCTGTAGGATTGCACTTTGTAAATCTCTTTCTAATAACACGTGTCCAACTTTGCTTGAGAAATCAAGTGACAGCTCAATAGATATGGATTGGAAAACCTTTGCTGGACGATATAACAAAGAGCTGACTGCACTTGTTATATTAAAAGCCCAATTGGACGACATCAACACAGATTCCATATCAGATTATTTTAGAGCCCATTTAGAGAGAGGTATAACTAGCCTCCAAAACTCTAAAGACTTAGCTTCACTAATTGCATAATTACTTATTAATTATCAATTGGTTTGCTAATGCTATATTTTTAGTAGTTCCTCAATCGTTCCTACTCCCTCTGATTCATCCTGAGTATCTGTAGAGTCGTTGCTTTCGTCTGTAGTGTCGCTAACAACAACTTCTGGACTCCCAATATTACTATGCCAGCTATCGAACTCAGGCTTAGTCATACCAAACCACTTCGATAAAGCTGCTGAAAGGTCTTTTATTGCATTCTTGGCGGCTTCTTTTTCAACTTTGCTATCCTTCCAATCTGAATTCGCATTTTTCAAACTATCAAAATAGAATGACTTGATCTTTTCCAAGTAATGTTCTCGGGATATTTCTACAGATGATTTCAATATTTCATAGTCTATGAATTTTGTAATAATCGGTTTTGCTTCTGGAGAAGCCAAAAGCTCTAACCAAAAGTATCTAAAATATACAGCAAAAGGAGTGTCAAGCTTTGGAATCAAATTAATGGGCTTATTAACACCTTTCCAAAGGAAGACTTTTCGGCCGAAGGTCCCGCCGCTATCTGAGGTCAGTGCGGCATTTGCCGCTGCAATCATTACGTCAGTGAATTCTATCAATTTATCGAAAGGGATTTTTGCTTTCTGTACTAAACTTCTTCCTGCTAAAACAAAACCCAACTGGCAGGCGTGAGTTGAGAAAATAGAATATGTTCCCTTACTGGCTTCGGTAGCATCTTTTGATTTTGACCCAAGATAATGATTGGCTCTAATTTTTTCAAATTCTTCCTTTCTAATTTCTGTTTCATCAAGTGCACTAACTATGTCTGACTTTGTCAATTTAGGTTGTCCACTCTGCTGACGAATCCTATTTCTTTCAGACCAATGCGAGTAACTATCGCGCAAAGTCCAATACATCCCTACACCTTCGAAGAGAGAATCCTTGGCTAACCTACTAATTGAATCCGCTCCCGCCCAAGCATCTCGAAGTTCGTCAAGCGCCTTACCATGCATTTTATATGGCAATAAATCACTTAACATCCTAACAGTGAAATATCCCCAACTTTTCATAAGTTGGTCTTCTAGCAGTTTGACGTAAGTACGTGGGAAATGGATATCAGAAATGTCCTCACGCTTTATTGTTCTATCAGATTCATCAACGATTGACGGAATAACATCGACAATCTTAAGGGTCTCTCGCATAAATTCAGATGCACCTTGAATATTTTCTTTACCTCTAAAATTAGATTTTAAGTCTGCAATGTATTTTTGCGGACCAAAAACAGCTCGATAAAGACAGTTATGGATGATCGAAACGTTAGAAATTGTACTCCATTTTGATGTTACACTTTGATCGCGTTCTGGGTGATCGTATTCAATGGAATAGATAGGTAATGTCTTAGAACCATCTCTAAAAGTATTCAATACTTTTCTTGTAAAATAAGCACTTAAATTAGAATCAGACAACAACAGAATCCTGGACTCGCTAGGCACTCTTGCATTTTTGTTTACATCAACAAATAATTTTCTAGCTGCTTTTTGGTGATTTGTGATTGTTTTATCGATTTCAGGAAACCACAATAGATTGACTGGCAATTCGATGCTGGAAAACACTTCGATTCGCTTTTCCTCAGGAATTTTATCAAGCAACTCCTCAACGACAGGTTCATAAAAATGTCTGTACTTATCTCCATTACCTTCCCACTTGCCCTGAATGGTCCTATATATAGCTAACAAAGCCATTGCCCTATGCTGACCATCGATGACAACTATTTGAGTATTTTCTTCGTTCCATAATATTCTTCCGACTTTAAGTTTATGTTCGCTGTGATCTTGATTAATTATCTTTTCAAATTTAAATGACTCACCAAAGCTGTACCCAGCCCACCAAGCCATTTCGTCTTCGTAAGGTAATATTTGTTGTTTATCTGGAAAGTAATCCTCTGGCACAAGGCCTTTAAATGGTAAAAGTGCTGCAACAATTGGCGGGAAAAAAGCTGGCCCAGTAGTATTTCTCTCTAATAAATATGGCACTAATTCTGTTGCTACCCGATGATCATCTAAGTCGCGCTGCATTAACTGATTAAAGTCCATGTTTTCTGTTTTCAAAGCTTCTCTGACAGGCTTGAGGAAATTTGTAAGTCTTGTTTCAGGGTCAGTTGATGCAGAACCAATTCTTGCTTTTGTTTCGAGAAAATGAATGGTTCCAGATGCAGTCTTAAAACTTCCCCACGAACCATACGAAGTTTGAAGAAATGTGACCCCTGACTTTTTCTTGAATCCCATTATATCCTCCCAGCGATTGGCCGATGCCAACGATTTAATAGCCATTCTATTGTTGAAGCAAATGTTTCTAACTCATCGTTTGAGTAATTCCCGTCCTCTAGCTCTTGCAGATCAAAAACATAAACTCTTAATTGCTCAGGTGCAAAACCTAAAGCAGTTACACGAGCTGCGAAGCTTGATTCATTATTTCTAATATGTTCTATTAAGATTTGGCGTTTTTCTGGCTCAGATGATAAAGCTCTACTAAACTTCTTTATATCATCAGCATGTTCTTTTAACCGTCTTTTAATATTATCGCTTTTACCAATATAAATTGGTGATGAGAAGAACGGGCAAGTCTCCTCTAGCATTTTTACCAACGTTGCTCTTGTTTTTTCTTTTTTAAATGGTAGTTGTATTTTTTTTACTTCTTTCAACTTATTTTTATCCTCAATTTTCCAATCAGCTTCATTCCCGTTAGCTAAATATTTATCGAATGACTGTGCCAATTGAGGAGTCAATTCACCTTTCCATTCAAGTTCAAAATTCGATTTTGCCTTTATCTGATACTTAGGTGGGTCAAATTTACCTGAATGTAATACCAATAGTTGCCTCAAATTAAATTCACCAAGATCATTATTATTGTGGTCAAAATTGGAACGCCAATCCGCTATTCCTATTTGTAGTTTTGCGTACCAAGCATATACTCCAGGAGCACTTGGGGCATTTTCAACTTCGTTAAAATCAAAACATTTAATATACGGTGGGAGCATTATTAGTGTCCGTCATCAGGTTAAATTGTCAGCTCTAAGTCTAGCCTTCCAGCGCTCTCTTCTCTCTGCGTCTCGATAAACGCTAAGAGCCCATCCAGATCAGTCGGCCGTCCGGCAAAGAAGTCCTGCAAAATCGCCAGCCCGCCGTTTGCATACTCTTGAAACACAGCGACCCGCTCATCCTCAGCATCTTGCGAACCGGAAAGACTCTCTGACTTCTGTGTCTCAGCTAGGGTCATCAAATACAGCACCCCCGGCCAAGCGGGGCAGTTACCGAAGGTGGTCTGATCGATACCCTTGCCAGGATCGGCAGCTTTCAGAGGAGTGCGAGCATTGTTCTTTACCCCGACCTGCGCGGCAAAGAGCAACAGCTTCCAGATCTCCTTGAAGACGCCCACCTGATCGGACATCAACGATTTTATGATCTCTTCTTTGTCACTTGCGCGTTGAATTCGCTTCATACCGACTCCTGCTCTTTTTCGGCCACTGGCGCGTGTTCCGGCCGCCAGACCATAGACATCTTCGCTGACCAGCTCGAAAAGAATTTCATCTCGTGAATCAACCCGTTCAACACAGTCTGTTTGCCGCCGGATTGCCGTTCTCAGCACATGCTCCGGCGTCGGCGTATTGAAGTTGTAGAGGTTTCGATGCACGATCTCGGCATATATTTCATCAACTGACGCCGGTCTGCTGAGGTCGCGTAAAACCTGCTGGGCCACTTGGACAATGGTATCTTTGGTAGTCATAGCGGCACGATCTCTGTGTATTCGTCATTTTCCAGCGGGAAGTACTGCTGGATCTGCTGGCCGTCGACAACCAACTCAGGAGCTGCTTTCTCCGGCATGGTAGGCCCGTAGTAGCGCAAATAGTAGCGCTTACTGATACGCCCGGATGCCTTGAGGGCGGCCTCAACCTCACCGTCGTACTGCTTCGGACTGACAAACAAAACGACCTGCGGCGCCAGCTCAGGAATGTACTTGGCCACACCTTCACGGAAGATGCTGAGCGAGCCGAACGGCGAATCAATGGCAATGGGGAAGGCCGATCCGGCCAAATCTCTCAGGATCGTCGGGATCTCCGAGCGGCGCTTTGCCAAGGCAACAAGGCTGGCGATGAACACCAGCGAAGTAACCGTCCGTTCACCAGTGCTCAGTGCTGCGTCAATTTCCACCGGATCAGCCGAACCGTCCCCACCAGCAACCCGCTTCCGGATACGGAGAGTGTAGTTATCCGTCAATTCTGCCCAGTAATCTTTCGTCATGATCTTGCGGAAATGGCTATCAATCTCAGTATTGAGCAAAGGCCTCAGATCTTCGGTTTCCGCTTTCAGAATCTGTTCGAGAATGCCGGCGCAATCCTCGACGGCATCTACACGTCGTTGAGCACGTGCAGCAGCCTCTTCCTTGTCCTCAATATGCCTGATCTGATTTTCAAGCGCTTCAATCGCTTCGCTCGCAACCTTGATCTGTTCACCAATCCGCCCCAAAGCGGCATTCTGGGCATCACGGTCGAGGCCCAGCGACTTCCTTTTTGCCTCCAGTTGAGCTACTTCTTCATCGTCCTTACCGCCAAGCTTCTGATGAATTTCTTCTATCTCTTCATCCCGCTCCCGGATATCACGGGAGTACCCTAGACGCTCCATTTTCAATTGATTGAGCAAGTCTTGCGTCTGCCCGGAAACACCCTCGATGAGGCCGATAGCATGATCAAGTGCGCCAACCGCATTGTTGAAGTCTTGGTCACCAGCGATGGTCAGCAGATTTTCTACCGCAGCACGCTCCGGAGTCCCTTCAGCAAGTGCCCTGTTACAGATGCATTTCCCATGTTCTAACAGCTCATGCAAAAAAGTATTGAGGACTCTTGCTGGAATCTTCCCTTCGCTGCGAAACCGGGAGACAATCTCCCTTCCCCGGTTTATCAGCTGCGAGGTAAAGAGTGTGTAGCCGTCATCGGCGATGAGCTTGGATAAGCGCTTTGTGATATCCTCTCTCTTTCCGACCAGCTCTTCCCGTTCCTTCATCAACTGAATACGCTTGGTCTGTAATTCATGGGCGACCCTGTTGGCAGCAAGCTTACTATCGACAGTAGCAATTTCAGACTGAGTTGCCTTCAGGTTCACCAGCGTTTGATCTTCTTGTGCCTTGTATTCCTTTAACTGCTCTTCCTGGTTCGATAAATCTTCAATCAATTTCCTTTTTTCGTCGCTGGTCATTTCCTTCTGTTCGCTACGGAGCTTGCCACGGACATTCTGATGGCGCAGGTCTTCGATCGTCTGCTTCAGTAATTCCAGACCAAGCATTTGATGGATTGCTTCAGTCACCTGGGCACTGTTGCGCTCCATGGCTAGATAGTTGATCCGTTCACCATTGAAAAAAAGGAAACGACTGATTCCATCGGGAACGATTGCCTGAATTCTTTGTTGTGGCCGCTCACGCGAAAACGTCTGCCCGTTTTCCATAGCCTCAAGAGAAAGTGTTGTTTGGCGTGGGTTAAGCCTTTGTTGGGCGAGAGTAAGTTGTCGCGTTAAAATGTAACGAACATTATCATGCGTGAAAGTAATTTCTACCTTTGCTGCTAAACTCAGCGGGTCTTTGGTGCGTAGAGCTAGCCCTTCATGGATAATGCTGTCAGGACGCTCAAAGTCATCGGGATTGCCGTCGTTCCCCATGAGACCGTCACGGCCGTAGAGCCCCCAAAGAAGCGCTTTCAGGAGTGTTGTTTTTCCGAAACCATTTTCTGCATGCACAACAGTTACATTCCGGTCGCGGAGATCAGAAAAGACAATTTCCTGTCTTCCCTTGAATTGTCGAAAATTTTCCAGGGCCAAGCGCTCAAGTATCATTTGATCACCCGCTTTACATGCTCATACAGACGCGTGTGGATATCACTGCGGCGTTTCAGGTGCATCACGTCGCGCTCTTCCTTGAGAATGTCCCGGATAAGTGTTTGATACTCCTGACAAGCTGCTTTGAAAATTTCCTGAGCCCGGGTGAGCCTTTTGTTCGGTTCTGTTGCATCTGGCGCTGGGTTCATGATTCACTCCCACTACTGTCCGGTTAATAGTTGAATAAATACAGTTGGTTGCTGGTGACAGGGTCGGAATTTCGCTTAAGAGCTTCCGCAACCAGCGATGAAATGGGCTTTTTCTCGAACAGGTTGACCTCGAG
>JAJZUC010000024.1:0-17459 GCA_021847245.1 Deltaproteobacteria bacterium
TGAACGCCGCCATCGAGGCGGCCCGGGCCGGCGAGCAGGGGCGCGGCTTCGCCGTCGTCGCCGACGAGGTCCGCAACCTGGCGGTGAAGACCATGAACTCCACCAAGCAGATCAACGCCATGGTGGCCGAGATCCAGCGGGAGACCCGCGAGGCGGTCGCCTCCATCGAGAACGCCAAGCAGGAGGCCGAGGTGAGCGAGAACCACTCCCTCCAGGTGGAGAGCTCCCTCGCCACCATCGTCCAGGCGGTGGAGGAGATCAAGGCCGTCATCACCCAGATCGCCACCGCCTCCGAAGAACAGGCCGCCACCGCCACCGTCATCGCCGGGAACCTGGAGGAGATCACCCGGCACGGCTAGGAGCCTGTCGGACTTAGGATAAATCTGCTGCAAATCCGTCTGGCCGGTTCATATTTCGCCGCTTTCTTGGTCAATAGAATAACTATTGACCTGCAAAATCGACAAAATCTGCCCTCGACCAGCCGAATTTTCGCGACGATTTCCTAAGTCCGACAGGCTCCTAGAGTTCTCTTCCGAGCTCATTCCATCACCTCGACCCACTGCTGACGGGTCGAGAGAAAGCGCAGGAATTCGCCGGCATGGAGGAAACGGGCGAGCTGATCCTGGCTGATCGGGACGCTGATGAAGTCGTTTCCCCGGCCGGCCGAGAAGCCGAAGCCGCTCTTCTCTCCCCGCTGCCAGTGCTCCACCGTCACCGTGGTGACGATCTCCGCGCCGTCACCGTTTCTGAACTTGTGGGTGAGCTTCTCCTTGCCCGGCGACTGGAGCACCTTGTTGATCCTGAGAAAGAGATCGTAGGCCTCGAAGGGCTCGCAGACGAATTTCAACTGCGTGGTCTTACCCTCCGACGGCGGCTCCAGGAGAAAGAACCGGAGCTGGACCCGGCCGCTGCGCTCGGTTACCCGGCTTCCCTCCCGGGTTTCCTTTGCCTCGGCCGAGATCTCAAGGCCGGACTTCTGTGAAAAGATCGGATAGATGAATCTGGCACCCATGTCTCCCTCCATGGAAAATAAGATGGCGTTGAATAGTCAGACCGCCGGAAACACCACCCCGACCGGTTCGCCCGTCTCCGCCACCCCGAGCCACGTATCCCACCCGAGCCTCGACCCCACGGGTGCCCCGAGGCAGGCGGCCGTGGCCTCGCCGGGGGCAAGGAGGAGCTCCAGGTCCCAGGCGAGGGACGGGGGGAGATAGGAGCGGACGAGCTCCGAAAGTCGCTTGCGGGCCGCCTCCCCGGGGAGGAAAGCCGAGAATTCCTCGCGCGTGAGGGGGCCGATCCGGAGACGAAACATCCCCATCCGGTCTTCCTTCTCGCTCCCGATGACGGCATCGACCCCCAGAGTGCAGCCGGATATCCCCGGTTGTGCCCGCTGCTCCGGCGGGATCGGCAGCCGGCGCCTGACGCACTGGATCACCTCCACCGGCGCCCCCAGGGCGTCCTTGAGAAGGGTGCGAAGCCCCAGGGCCGAGCGGGGGTTGTGGCTCAGAAGCCCCACGTAGCGGAGAAGCGCGTGGGGATCGGGGAGCCGCTGCCGCGTCTTTCGCCCATCCAGCCCCGCGAGGCAGAAGAGGCGCTCGACTACCTCCTTATTCTCCTCTTCCGCCACCTGGAAGAAGAGGCGGTATTTGGCGGCGCAGGCGAAGAAGAGGGCGTAGAGCCGGTGGTTTATGATGTCGAGAAACTCCCGCGTGGTGGCGGCGTCGGCCGCCGCCTCGTCGAGGAGCTCTTCGGTGTAGAAGGTGGGGAGGGGCGATGCCGAGCCGTAGAGGCCGAGGAAGCGGGCGGTGATGAGGTAGCCCGCTTCCTTCCTCTCGATCCGGGCGATGTCGGCGGCCGGGAAGGCGAGGGAGAGCTCCGGGCGGACCCGCACGGCGCCGTTGCCGGCGCTCTCCCCCGCGCCGGCCCCATCCTTCCGGGTGAGAATCCCCAGAAGCCGCATCGCCTGGAAGAAGGAGAACTCGTGCCCCTTCTCCAGGAGGGCCGCCTCTAGAGAAGGGGCTGCTGTCCGAGTCGTGCCGGCCATTGGTAGATCTCTCCCCGCGCGACCTCTTCGACGGTCAGGCGCGTGTAGGTGTTGATGGAGGCGTATCCCGAAAGAAACTGGTCAAGGACCGAGGCGAACAGGAACATGTCGCCGGCCCCGGCGAAGTGGTCTCCCCGAAGCCGGAGGCGAATCTCCACCCCCCGCATGAAGATCCCTCCGACCAGGCGGTCCGCCGGGGTCGCGGAAAGCCCCTCGATCCCCTCGATTCGCTTGCGGTTGGCGGTCACCCCCGCCCGGTCCCGGTTCTCCTCGAAGATGTAGAGGTTGAGAAGCTCCCGCAGCTCCCCGGCGTCGTCCAGAAAGAGCGAGTTGCGCGCCTGGTGCGCGAGGAGGCGCCACAGGAGGTTTCGCCCAAGCGGTGGCAGGACCGTCGCGGTTACCGGCGTGATGTTCCTGAAACTGGCATGGTTGGGGGACGAGCCGGTCGGCTCGCGGACGTCGCCGGCCCGCAGGTTTTCGGGGAGGCTTCCGTTGGTGCAGGTGAGCTCCACCGACAGGGTTCCCATCTCGGGAAGTGTTCCGTCCTGCGGGGAGGCGACCCACAGGTGGATGTCGAAGCCGGGCCCCACGGGGGAGCGGGTGGTGGTCGTGTGGTAAGCGGGCTGTGTCCGGGTGCTCTGCCGGAACTGCTCGAAGGGGAGGAACGTATGCTTCTCGGCGGTCCCCCGGACGAAGCCGCTTACCCGGTCGACGGAGAAAACCTGGGCGTGGCCGGGGGGAAGGCCGGCGGGGCGGACGAGGTGGCGCTCGCTACGGTGTTCGAGGATGATCGGCACGGCATCGGCGTAAAAGAGGTTCACCGCCGGCACGGCGAAGAGGGCGAAGCTCTCGCTTGTCACCCGCGCCGGCAGGGGCGCGGCGGGGGCAAGCTCGAAGCTCACCGTGAACCTGGAGCCGCTTCCCCGCCCGGTCCAGCGCTCCCATCCCGTGAGCTCCACGAAGAGGAACCTTGCGGGGGCGGTAAAGTACTCCTGGAGGAGCCGGTAGCCGGGAAAGGCGTGGGATGGGTAGGGGATGAGGGGTTCATCCTCCGCGAAGCCGGCGGGCTTCAGGCAATCGGGAGGGAGCTCGATCCCCTTGCCGCCATCCGCCGGCGTGATGACGATCCGCCGCAGGTGGCGCATGAGAAGCAGATAGAGGTCCGCCGCCTGCGCGTACTCCCCGGCGAGGAAAAGCCGCAGCGACCGGGGGCGCCAGTCGGAGAGGGGTATACCGCCAAGCTCCAGGGAGAGGGTCACGGCCGGCGCCCGCCCCGACGGCTGGGAGAAGGAGGTGTCTCGAAGCTCCAGGGGGTGGAGCTCCACCTCGCCGCAGGTGCGGAAGAGGCAGCGGGTCCCCTCCACCGGCACCGAGGCGAGCTGCACCCCCGCGGGGATCGTCTGGGACTGGGTGAGCGAGGGCGCGGGGGTGAAGGCGACGACGGTCGAGGCCGGGATGGGCCTGAGATAATGGGGGGAGACGAGGCGCACCAGCTCATGGATTATCTCGGGAAAATCGTCGTCGAGCTTTTCCCGCAGAAGCGCCGTCTGGAAGGCGACCCCCTCCAGGAGCCGCTCCACGTCCGGGTCGGCCGATGGCCCCCCGAGCATCGGCGCCAGCGCCGGGTGGGCCTTGGCGAACTCGGCGGCGAGTTCTTTCAGGTGTGTGAGTTCTTGTTGGAAGTAGGGGGTGATCATGGGTGTGCCTTTGTGGATGGATTTTGTTCAGCCATGCGGGTTGACATTATACGTCAATGCCGTACAATAGGCGCATGGTCACATTTATCGAATCGCCGCTGTTCACGAAGCAGGTTCATGATTACCTGACCGACGACGAATACCGGGTTTTTCAGGCATTCCTGGCCACCAATCCGGATGCGGGTGACGTGGTTCGCGGTTCCGGCGGGGTTCGCAAGGTGCGCTGGAGCCGTCGGGGAGGCGGCAAGAGCGGCGGCGTCAGGGTTCTCTATTTCTCCCGGACGGAGGCCGGAGAAATCTGGTTGCTTCTGATATATGCGAAAAGTGCCGTTGATAGCATTCCCGGTCACATTCTCAAAGCCCTCAAAGAGGAGATGGAAAATGCCACTCGATGAAAAAGAACTGCTCGAACGCGATGCCAAGCGCAATATCGGTGAAGAACTGCTTCAGGCTGTGAAGGATATCAAGGCCGGCAGGGTCGGCCGTGTTTCCACCGTGGAGGTATCTCCTATCGCGTCGGCTCGTATGAGAATCGGTATGACTCAGAGCGAGTTCGCCAAAATGCTCGGCGTGTCGCTCCGCACTCTCCAGGAGTGGGAGCAGGGGCGGCGCAAGCCGTCAGGGGCGGCGAAATCCCTTATCACTATTGCGATCAAGAAACCGGAAGTCTTAAAGGAGCTGCTTGCCGCCTGAGGCTACTGACAAGTCCGAGTGGCGCCCATGAATTCAAAATTGCCACCCTGGAAACTTATAAGCTTATGGGCGTCCCCTTTGCCTCCCGATGACTTCAGCGCTTTTGCACTCAACGACGATTATTGTTTCATCATCTACGGCGAATGCGTCGATTTGTTTGCCGGGTATGGATTCATCATCAACGTATGGGAGCCGAAACCCCTTGTTGTTCATTATGGTGAAGCCCATTTTTGCGAGGATTGTCCAAACTCTATCCTCAAAAAATACGTGATGAGGCTTCACTTTTTTCAGGACAACCGATTTCTTATTGGTTTTATGCTCCGTCCATTCCGAAGGGTCGTAATCGTCAAGCAACCGTTTATCTACGGTTTCAAAAACAAAGGGATTAAACCTGACTTTCAGGAGCGCCTTTAATTCCTTGTCTCTGACCAGCTTGCCGGTGAACTCTTCGGACAGGATGCCCATGCATACCTCCTTGATATATGGCGAATAAAATTGAATAAAACAGGACAAAATGTAATCGCGCCAATATATACCAAATTGGTGTAATTTGCACCCCCTCGGCAGAAAAACGAGTAAAAAGGGGACAAGGTACTTTTCCGGATGGGCTCGCAAATTTCGTCTCTTCACCCGACCGTTATCCGTCCAATCCCGTGAACCCGTCCGTGGACGATGCATTTCCCCCGCCACACGAGGACCAGCCGCTCTTCGTCCGGTTCGACGACCACCGTGTCGAGGGCCATGGCAAGTTCCTCCTCCGCTGCACCAATGCGCACCGTCACCTGCGGCTTAACCCCCGGCAGGGCGAAGTGGAGCCGGCAGCTCTTCGATGCATTCTCGACGAGTACCTGCTCGGTGCCGGCCAGGTGTCCCGTTGCAAGGCCGGGGGCGGCAGAGGAGTGAAATCGAAGGTCCATGTCCGGCGGGTGGAGGGGACTCACATACTTCCGCCAGTGGTCGTCGTATGTGCCGGCATATCCGGCGCGGGGCTGCCAGTGGGGCGGAATCGGCCCGAACCCTGCCGGCCTGGGGCGGTCGGCGGGTTTTCTGATGAGGCATGCCGGGTCCTCCAGGTTGGGAAGCCGCATGCCGTCAATCTCCAGCTTCGACTTTCGCGCCACAAATCCCCGCCCCACCGGATTCTCCGGGCAGAACTCATGGCCGCCCTGATCGGGCCAGCTCGTGTCGGCACCGCCGAAAGCCCGCTCCCAGACGAGGGGGATCTTCTCGAACGGCGCAGGCCGCGACATGGAGACGATCCCCAGACATTTCATCCAGATCCGCTCACCGAAGACCCGCACCGTCTTTCGCACCGGCCCCACGGCAAAGGTTACGTCCACCGAGCCAACTCCCACCTTCGGCGCCCAGGCGTGGCCGATGAGCACACAGTCGGTCCCCGGCTTCTCCAGGACGACGTCGGTGTCGAGAATCAGGCTGGAAGAGCCTGGGTCGCCGTGGTAGCGCGGCTCAAACTGGATCAGCACCTGCTCGTCGGCCACGGCAAGGGAGCCGTCCCTGCCGATCCGCCAGGTTCCCTTGACGATGACAAGAAGGGTTTCGGCACCGTGGCGGTTGGTGAGGATAATGGGGGCGGCGGAAAATGGGGTGTTGTTGATAACGTCCATCCCGCTCACTTCTGTTGAAGCATTTGCCTGATCTGCTTGCGACAGATGTTTTCGATGGCGGTGCAGGTGATGAATTTTGCGCTCTCGGTCTGGTAGATGGGCTCGTGGCCGCGGTCGAAAAAGCCTTCGTCGAAATCGGGCGGTACCTTGGGTTTTGTCCGGGGAGCCTTCTTTTCCGCAAACCCTGCTTCGAACCCTTTCTTGTCGCCGATGCAGAAGGTCCTTTTGGTATCTTCCTTGAGCGTCAGCGCCCGGGCGGAGGATTCGGGCACGGTGCCGTCGCCGGCGCCGTCGGGGAGCTGCATGGTAACGAGCTGCAGCTCGCCTTCCGCACTCGGTTGCCCGGCGGCGTCGATCCGGTCCCGGTAGCCTCCCCGGTTGGCGTACCAATCCGTATCCTTCACCAAAGCTCCGCCGGCCAGCGCCACTGCCATGTCGATGAGCACCGGCACGAGAGGGTTGCCTCCTCCCTTGACAGTTTTGAAGACGAGCGTCTTTGCCGTCCCCTTGAGATCCTTCGGGACATCATCCTTTACAGTATTGAAGAGGCGTTTGACCTTTTCCCACAGCGTGTCCTCGGCACTCTTGAAGATCACTCGATCTGCGCTGGCGATTCCAGACGAGTAGAATTGGTAGGTTTCCGGATGTGCCTTTTCGCCGAGTTTATGGAGGCTGTCGTGGAATTTCTCGGCTTCAGCGAGGTACTTAATGTAGAGCTTCCAGTCATCTCTTTCGAAATCTTCTGCGCTTTCGGTCTTTCCCGGATTCAGCCAATCCGGATTCACCAGGCGAAAGTAAGAAGTCTTCACACGGTAAATCTCCTTGTACGGATCAGCCACCGGCAAAGCTGTCCGGTTCCCCTGAACATCGAGAAGTTCTAGCCAGCGCTCCCATCCGTTGTTGTTCTTGTACTGCTTGTTGGGGAGCAACTGAAGTCCTCCCGGCATATTACCAAGGAGCGCGGTCACTTCTTCGCCGTCAGTGCCCAACACCCAGGCGGTAACGTGTCCCTTCCCGATCTTCAGATTGGTTAGAGGGATACCAAGGAACTCGCTGTTGACCACCGTCCCCTTCAGGTGGTTGAACATCTTGACCGGATTCCTGAACCATTGGCTGAACTCGATGTCAGGGATGGTGTGGGGCCGCTCGAAGCCCCCCTTCATCCGCCAGTAGGCTGCAGGAGAGCCGTTGGCCGGCTGTACGCCGTGGATTACGCCGAGCACTTTGTCCCTTGCCCCGTGGAGCAGGCAGGCAGCCCGCGCCACCAAGCCGCCCATGGAGTGGGTGACCAGCAGCACCTTCTCGCATTTCCGTCCTTTGTCCGTGTACTGCTTCCTCACCTCGTCGATGTAGGAGGCGAGTTTTTCCCCTGCCAGGTCGTTGGAGGCGGTCCAGTTGTAGCCGAAGGCGTGGACCGGAATCTCGAAGAAGAGATTCACCGTGGGGTCCCATTCCCCGTTCTGCAGCTCCTTGAGGATGGACCCGTAACTGCTCCAGGAAACCCCGCCCCAGCCGCGCTGCGCACGGCTGGTGTCGGTTTCGTCGGCAAATTTGGCATTGTGTTCGGCATCATCATTCAATACTTGCAGATGGTCCGACTTGAACTCGCTTCCGATCAGAAGTTCTTTCTTCCATTCGGCATTGGTCTTACGACGGCCATAGGTAGTAAACATAAACCAGGTACTGTCTGGATCCCATACCTTGTCGTTTTGCGAACGTCCCAACCTGCTCCCCATGATGCCCGGAACAAAGATGATCGGCAGCACTTCCCGGTCGATGACAAGACGGTTTTGGCTCTCCGTCTCGAACCCTTCAACAGATTTGCTCAGTTCGCTGCAAACAACCTCTTTGAATTTGGGGGCATTTGCCATGGGTACAGTACTCTCTGATTAATAGTGAATCATCATTGGTAGACAGGGCGGAAAGAATCGAGCACCTTGTCCCAGATTCGCACCTTTTCTTCCAGGTTATCCGCCATAGTATCGATGCTGATCTGGATCTTCGGGTGCTCACCTGAATCGACCCTGCCAAGATACTCCCAGTCAAAGCTCACGTTCTTCCGTTTTCCATCGTCACCCTGCAGGATCTCTTCTTCGCCCGGCAATCCCGCGGCAGTCCTCTTCTGTGAACGAATTTTCTTGATGTCGAGGCCTGCAGCAAAACCTGTAGCCATGGCTGCAACCGTCCTGTCGATAATCCCTTCTTTCTCAGAGGCCTTGTGAATTTCGTCCATTTCTATCTTGAGCACCATCCCATTAGGCCCTGCGAACCGCGCATAGGTGCTTTCCTGACGCTTATAGGGCAATTCGATGACGCCATGCTCCGTGTGAAATTGCCTGCCCTTTCCGGTTCGTCCGGCTGATTCCGGGCGGTAGGCACGGGCTACCTCCTGTAACCAGACAAGCATTGAGTGCTCCTTGCCCAGGAGACCTTTGAGCTGGAAGAGCGCGGCACTGTTTCCGTAGGAGACGAAGATGTCCCAGTTGCACTCGTCGTCGGCCATATAGTCGCTGTAGTAAAGCACACCTTTCGCCCAGCGCCCCATGCCATCAATCTTTTGTTCCTTGATGATGATTCTTTTCACACCTTCGGGTTTCCGCATTCTCTCAATCGTTGCGAGGTAATCCCGCCACTTCTTTTCAGCATCCTGGACTTCAGGGTATTCTTCGATTTCAATCAGACGGAATCGGTGGCTCTGCACCGCCAATTTGAACTCCGCCGGCACATCAACGGCAAACCTGCCCATGTAGTACGTTTTCATCCCCTGCTGTGCTCCTTTCTGGACGGCCTTCTTTGCGTTTGCCCTTTTTTCCGTTGCGCTGCTGCACCCACTTAAGGTCAGGCTTATAAAGATCACCAACCAAAACAGTTGTCCTATTTTTCCCACCGTCTCTCCTCTCGTCACTCTATGCCCCTTTCTCCTTGGCCTCCTGGGTGATCGGCCGTTCAGCCAGGTCGAAGTCTTCGATTTTGAAGGAATATGTACCCGGCTGCTTTACCTTGATGTCCACTCCTACGTAGAAATGCTCCTGCCGATACTCGTACGTTTCCGGTCCGGAAACTTTGTAGGGAAGCCTGATGCGGGGCTGCGTTACCCGTCCGGTTACCACATGGGGATGCTTGAACACAAGCGCAATCGCGAGGACGTATGCCGCGGCGTCCTGCGGCGCGGCCGACAGATTCGGCTGCACCAGCGCCGCCGGGGGAGTGTTTCCCGAGGCGGAAAGGTTGCTCACCATCAGGTCGCAACGCCGCCCCACCGGCTGGCCTTCGACGATCACGTCATTGGAGGCGGTGACAAACTTGGCCTTTCCCTTTGTGACGCCGGAGGAGATCCCGCCGATTTTTCCCGCTTCGTCACCGCTGCTCGTGCTGAACACGCTCGTCTTCAGCATTACCGGGTTGCCGTCCATGGTGACGGTCGTGCTCCCCTGGGCTGTGTCGGCCGATTTTGCGGTGTTGACGTAGGGGATAGGGACGACGGCATTGCCCACCTGGGTATTGCAGACGTCAGGCGATGTGACTAAGGTGCCGCCGCTGTCCTTGTGGACTACGGTCTGGTTGTTGGCGGTGACGGTAGCGCCCATATCATCGGTTCTCCGGATATCCATTCTCCCGGCTGAGACGCCGGCGGATATCGGCCATAAGCGTGCGGCGATCACAGCGGTCTCCCGGCTCGAGGCAGAGTACCCCCCGCTCGCCGTGATCGTCGGAGGTTGCCAAGGCGACCCGCCGCATGGAATGCCGGTGCCAGGCTAGGTGTGCTAAGGCATCGGCCAGCAGAACCGCGCCGAGGGCACCGCCGCTGTCTCCGGCGGTAACCGCAGGATGGCGGAGACGCCGCTCCCGGTCCGGGTTAGGAAAGATGCGCCCTTCGGCAAGCGCCCACTCAAGCGCCCGGGGGCGCTCGCCGTTCTCGTCGGTGATCAGGAGGCTGACGCTTGCCCCAAGGTCATCGAGGCGGCCGAAAGCTTGGTGGAAGGCCGTGGTGAGTCCCTGGGCGGTCGATGCCGAAGCGCCAGTCCAGGGGTGTGGCTCCGTGGCTGCTCCCCAGGAAGCGACGCCGGCCAGGATCGCCGCGCCACGACGCCTGGCCGCAGACTCCCGCTCAAGGAACACGGCGCCGGCCGCTTCGGCGGCCATGATCCCGTGGGGATTTGCGGCATCTTTCAGAAGCCCGGAATAAAGAAGTTCCGTGAGCCGTTTTCGTGTGCAGAGCGAGTCGACGCAGGCGACAACGACCGCCTCGGCACGGTTTGCCAGCAGTTCTTCGGCCGCGAGACCAATCTGGGTAAAAAAATCGCAGCGGGTTGGCTGTGGGCGGCACGATGCCTCCTCAGGAAAGTTACACTCCGGCGCCTTTTCCCCGAGGAGGTCGAGAAGGCCCTCCTCCCCCGGAGCACAGTGGTTGACGATCTTCCAACCGGTTTTCCTCTTGAGCACCGAAGAAACATCGGCCAGACACTCTTGCACGGCCGGCGCCAGCAGGGCGGCAGCCCGTTGCACGCCCTGGAGATTGGTCGGGACAAGCCGAAGCGACAATCGGCTGATGATTGCACCTCGGAGGATCGAACCGGAAGGGATGTCGGCGACCAGGACATCTTCATGTTCGCGGTAGTTGGAGCGTTTCTTCCGAAGGGCCAGAGCAGTGTGCCAGAAAGAAGGGCCGAGGGAGGTCGAGAGTCCGAAGCCGGTTACAACCACCCGTTCCGTCTGCTGTTTCTGAACCCCTGTGGGAGTGCTTCTGGCGGTCCGCATCTCAGTTCAAAGCCGTCTTGGCGCCCTTGATGACGATCTCCCCCGATGCCTGCTCGGTGATCGTGCCCCCCTTGACGACGATCTCGCCACTCGACTTCAGGGAAATTGTGGCGCTGCCGGTCTTGAAGACGATCTCTTCATCGGCCTCGAAGACGATGGACTGCGCCTTGAGTGAGGCGTTCTGGCTGACGGTTGCCGAAAGGCTCTGGCCCACGCTGAGAGAGCGGTTCCCCGCCACCCTCTCCGTCATGGTGGCGCCGACGATGACCGCCTTGGCCAGCCCCACCTCCTCGGCTTTCGCTCCTATGACCGTCTCGTTCATCGCTCCGCCGACGCTCACCTGGTAGAGCCCGCCGACGGAGAGCTCCTTGGCTACGCCGATCGTCTCCGTCTTGTTGATTGTAACCCTTTCGTTCTTGTTAGCGCCGATGGTTTCGGAGTGATTTGCACCGATCTGAACGGTCTGGTTGGCACCGACAGTTTTGATCCGGTTGTTCCCCACGTTGAGTGCCTCGTCCCGCCCGACGGTCTGCCCCTTGTCGTTCTTGACCAGGATGTTCCAGTCCTTTTCGCTCTGGAGGTAAATCTCCTCCGCCCCCTTGCGGTCGTCGAAGCGGAGCTCGTGGTAGTTGTCGCGACCGCCGTTGGGGTAGCTGCGGGTCCGGATGCCGCTCTGGGTCTTGTTGTCTGGCAAGGCATAGGGCGGCTGGTTCTGGGAATTGTAGGAGCTCCCGATGACCATGGGGCGGTCGGGGTCGCCCTCCAGAAACGTGACGAGAACCTCGTCGCCGACGCGGGGGAGAAACTGGGTTCCCCATCCGCCGCCTCCCCAGGGCTGGCCGACCCGAACCCAGCAGGATGTCTTGCCGTCCTTCTGCCCGAGACGGTCCCAGGGGAACTGGACCTTCACGCGGAGGTAGCCGTCGGGGTCGGCATGGATTTCCTCGCCGGGCGAGCCGGTGACCACGGCGGTTTGCAGCCCGACGATGGTCGGCTTGTCGGCGACGATCTGGGGGCGAACGGTGACGGTGGCTGGAACGACGACGAATTCGTTGTCGTAGCGGAAGCCGCCGCCCCCGGCATGCTCGCCGAGCACCTGTGGCTGGGCGCCATGGTGGATGACCGCGACCGGAAGATACTTTCCGGCATAGTCGTGACCGGTAAGCTCCCACTCGTGGCCGGGAATCATGCGGGGGCACGAACTCTGCCCCTCGGCTGTCTCGCCGAGCACCAGCAAACGCTCCAGACGGACATTGGCCAGGTAGTTTCCACGTTCCTCCTTGAAATAGTTGCCGGGAAAGTCGTAGACCTCGCGGTCCGCCGACTTATTCCCCTGCCGCTGAGTAGTCAGGTTGACGTTCGTACGCTTGTAGTTGTAGTCGCGTTGCGTGACCTTGCCGGGGTGGGCGCGGCGCGAATAGATGAAGTCGAAGACGCTTTCCTTCTCGGGCACCATGCTGTCATTGGTGTTGAAGGCTATCTGGCGCTTGCCGGGCATGTAGAGATAGCCCGAGTTGGTGTCGGAAAAGACGATGACGTGCTTGTCTTCGTAATGCTCGAAAAAGTAAAAGATTCCTTCTTCTTCCAGAAGCCGCGTGATGAAGTTCAGGTCCGTTTCCCGGTACTGGACGCAAAACTTGCGAAGGCGCTCCTTCTTGGAGAGGGCGAACCGGTAGCGGTCACTGGAGATGTTGCTCTCTTCAAGGATCTGGGCAACGATATCCTGGACATTCTTGAACTGGAATATGCGGCAGTCCTGCTCAAGGGAGAGGAACCACAGGGCCGGAACAAGGTGGGAGTGGTAGATGTCGTATCCACCGTCTGTCCCGAGGAAGGTGAATTCCCGGACTACGCCGTGGAAATAGCGTGTTCCTCCCCCATGGTCTATGGAGAGCACGGCTTCCTTGTCGATCACCTCGTCGAGCTCCACCTTACCCTTTGTGGCCAGAGTGAGATGGATGTCGTAGGGGTGCGATATCCGCTCATCGGCGGTAAATCCCACTACCGACAGAGAGTACTTTGTGGCTAGGATATCGAACTGGAAACTCGCAGTGGAGCCGGATGACAAGAGGGACAACGCGGCATTTGAAATAGACATGGCATCTTCCTCACAAATCTGTGCGCACAGGAATCATTTATGTTGCTTGAACCACCCAAGGAGCGTGTTGACTGACCACGATTGCTTGGGTTGCTCGCCTATTCGAGGCTTTCTGGCTGTGGTTGAGCGGGTGGTGCGACTAGTGTGGCTGGGGGCAGAGGCTTTCCGTCTCGGTAGGATGAGCTTCTGTCCGACACTAATTCGATTGATGTCAGTAATCGAAGGATTTGCTGCGACGATTTCGGCAATTGATATATTGTTGATGCGAACAATTCGACTGAGAGTGTCGCCCTGCTTGACTAGGTAGTAATCGTCGGTTTCCGGAGTTTGAACTCTCCTTTCAGCAGTTGTCTTGGTGGAGCAAACTTCAGGTTTTCCGTTCCTACCTTCAAGCACTGCCTCGAATTTGTTTCTTAGAGGCAGAACTCGTTCTCTGGATATTCTGATCCCTTCACTGTTATTATTTTTTACTCCTGGTCCATCGTGGTGATATTGGTATATTTTTTCATAAAGATCGGAACCAGAAGCACCACGCTTAATTGCCAAAGACTTATTGTCAATATAATGCCTTACAAGGGCATCAGCATTGGTGTCAACATCAAAGCGAGTAGAATCATTGATGCCATAAAATTTACCTGTTCCTTCAACGAACTGTCCTAGTCCAGTACCTGTTGTTGTGCCTGCTGCAGCGTCTGGATTGAATCCAGATTCGACATAGGCGATAGCTAGGACGTGAGCAATTTCCCTCGTAGTTAGCCCATGCTTCTTGCCGGAAGAGATTATAGCGTCTATTGCTTTTTTTTGAATTTGATGCGATGCATGGCCAGCTCTTCTTGAAAAACCTGCGGGGCGACCGATTGAGTTGTCAATGGGATACAAATAGTAGGAAACTTTCCCCCTCTCACCAATCGGTTTCTGCATGTTCGGGAGAGGCAGAGGGTTCTTATATGCAGGTCCCTTTTTGGCGTAAATTAGTTCATAGTCAGTATCTCGCATCAGCGCCCCCCCGAAAACATGCCCAAAGCTTTGCGCTACTTACCAAGTGGAATATTGGTTTTATCTCCAATAACCTTTATTTTCAGCTTTTGTGTGTTTTTGTCGAATTTGCCCCTATTTTTCTTGTTCTTTGTTGAAGCAATGATTTTTCCGCTCAGGTCGTAAATTTCAGTCCATTCGCAATACTCACAATTGCCGCCATTCGCAAAATCCAATACTAAATATGCTTTATTTTCTTTACCGTTGGCGCATTGCCAGGATGTTGCTAGGCCGTCTAGCAATTTGCCGCCTTTGTATCCTGTTAGTGCTTCATCAATGTATGAATCTGATGAAGTATTAGTAGTTGTTGTTTTATTTGTAATCTTGTCAATTATGGTAATTTTTTGTTCGCTACACATCGGAAAATTAGTATTGATATCCAAGCAGGAAGAGGTAATTTCAATTATAGCTTTTCCGCAGTTTAGAGTTCCCTTCCTGCTGTAGGTTTGTGTCTGTGCCACTGCATATCCACTAAAATTTGAGATAAGAAGTAAGGCCGTCAACGATAAAATCATAGCGACATGCTTGGCTTTATACACTGGCATGTTTTTCCCTCTTGGTTTGAGTTAATTAATGCATAGATGAATTCGCCCTCCCCGTCGTCGGGGAGGGCAGAACAACAGACAAAACCTACTTCGGCACGCTCCAGGAATCCTCGGCCTCGATGCCGTTCGGCTCCCAGGTCCACTTGATCTTGCGGTAGGTGAAGGCCACCTCTTCCATGTGGCGGTACGGCGCGTTCTCCTCAAGCAGCGTGATCGGCATGTTGGGCTTAATGCTCACCACGATGGCGTCTTCGAGCTTGATGGTGTAGTAATGCTCTTCGGTACCCTGCTTGGTGATACGATAGAACTTGAGGGTGACGTCCTTCAGGTGCTCGCCGGTGCAGAGCGCCTGGAACATCTTCGGGGAGCTTTTGTCGAACTCCTTGACGATCGAGAGCGGCCCGTGGACGCGCTTGCCGGTGGGAAGCCCCGAGTGGGGGTCCTTCGGCATGGTGATGTCGTGATTCATGGAGTAGACGAGGATCGTGTTCTCACGTCCCTGCAGTTCGCAGGAACCGTCGATCTTCCCCTGTTTTTCACCGGTGAGGGTGAGGTGTGCGGGCATTGCCATGTGTGACTACCTCCTTGTGGTGTGAAATAGCGGCCCGTGATGGGCAGCATTGAAATCCCGTATTACTCCTTGTCGAGTTTGCCCACCAGCGACAGCGTAAAATACGCCCCCATGTACTTGAAGTGAGGAGTGACCTTGAGCCCCACCCGGTACCACCCAGGCTCGCCCGGCACCTCGTCCACGGTCACCTCCGCCTGGCGCAGGGGCCGGCGGCTCCGCACGCCCGGCATCGGGTTGTCCATCTCGGAGACGTATTGGCGGATCCAGAGGTTGAGCTCGTTTTCGAGATCGCCCCGCTCCTTCCAGGTGCCGATGTGCTCGCGCTGGATGACCTTGAGGTAGTGGGCGAGGCGGCTGATGATGAACATGTAGGGGAGCTGGAGTCCCAGCTTGTAGTTGAGCTCGGTCTCCTTCCCCTCCTTGGAGTTGCCGAAGAACTTCGGCTTCTGGATGGAGTTGGCGGAGAAGAAGGCGGCGTTGTCGCTCCCCTTGCGCATGGTGAGGGCGATGAACCCCTCCTCGGCCAGCTCGAACTCGCGCCGCTCGCTGACCAGCACCTCGGTGGGGATCTTGGTCTGGATGGCTCCCATCGCCTCGTACTGGTGAAGCGGCAGATCGTGCACCGCGCCCCCTCCCTGGGGGCCGATGATGTTGGCGCACCAGCGGAAGCTTGCGAAGCTCTCGGTGAGCCGCGTGGCGAAGGCGAAGGCCGCGTTCCCCCAGCAGTAGCGCTCGTGGCTGTCGGAGACGTTCTCCTCGTAGTTGAAGCTCTTCACCGGCTTGGTCGCCTCGCCGTAGGGGAGCCGCAGCAGGAACCGGGGTAGCGCCAGCCCCACGTAGCGGGCGTCCTCGCTTTCCCGGAACGACTGCCACTTGGTGTACTGGGGTCCTTCGAGGATGGAGCCGATGTCCTTGAGGTTCGGCAGGGTCGTGAAGTCGTCCACCCCGAAGAACTGGGGGGCCGCGGCGGCGATGAAGGGGGCGTGGGACATGCCTGCCACGGCGGCCAGGTTCTGGAGGAGCTTGATGTCCTGGGGGCCGGGGCCGAACTCGTAGTTGCCGATGATGGCGCCAAAGGGCTTACCGCCGAACTGGCCGTACTCGGCGGAATAGACGGTCTTGTAGAGGCCCGATTTCGCCACCTCCGGGGCGTCCTCGAAGTCGTCCAGGAGCTCTTCCCTGGTGGCGTTCAGGATCTCTATCCGGTTGTTCTCCCGGAAATCGGTCCGCTCCACCAGGAAGTGGAGCGAGCGCCAGGAGGACTCCAGCTTCTGGAACTCTGCGTTATGGAGGATCTCGTCCATCTGGAGGGAGAGCTTGCGGTCGATCTCGGCGATCATGTCGTCGAGGACCGCCTTGGAGACCTTGGGGGTCTCGGTCCCCGGCTCCAGGAGCTGGGCGATGAGGGCCTCGACCCCCTTTTTCGTGATGGAGTAGGCCTCGTCGGCCGGCTGGAGGCGGGTCGCCTGGACGATCTCCTCCAGAAGCGATACCTCCCCCGTGGCCTGATCCTGAAGGGCTGCCGCGCTGTTCGTCTCTGCATTCATTGCTCTTCCTCCTTACCCTTCGATGCCGATTTCGGCCAGAAGCTTCGCCCGGGCCGCGTCGTCGGTGATCAGTTCCTGGATCTTTTTGCGGAAGTCGGGGACGTTGGAGAGCGGTCCCTTGAGGGCCCGCAGTGCCTCCCGCAGCTCCAGGAGGCGCTTCATCTCCGGCACCTGCTCCACGACCGCCTCGGGGCCGAAGTCCCTGAGGGACTCCACCTTCAGGTTTACCGGGAGCTCGTCGTCCTCGCTGCCTGTGAGCCGGTTGGGGACGGCGATGTTCAGGGTGATCCCCTGGGCCTTCATCACCTCGTTGAAATTCTCCTTGTCCACGGCGACGGGGTCGCGCTTCTCCACCGGGCGCTCGTCGGGGCGGCCGGTGAAGTCCCCCATCACGAGCATTTTCAGCGGGAGCTCCACATCCTCCCTCCCGTCGCCGTCGGCGGGACGGTAGACGATGTTCACCCGCTCCTTCGGTGCTACGGATGCTTCTTTCGACATGTCGTTCTCCTTTGGTGTGTGATGGGAACGTGCCGTCCGTGGCGTGTGTCCCTGTTGGATTCATTCCTGCCCATTTGCCAACCGTACCGGCTCAGCCTCCCTTCAAGCAGTGGCTGTCCCCACCTCTTCTTCGATCCGCTTGATCGCCAGGTTCCAGACGGCGGCGGAGACGATCTCCTTTGCCGCATCCGTTCCGTAGATCCCCTGGTGATCGATGGAGAAGAAATCGGCGGGCGAATCCCGGCCGATCCGGGCGGTGGGGACCTTCAAGGCCTTGCCCGAGGAGTCGGGGACGGTGCCGTCGCCGGTGCCGGCGAAGGGCTCCAGGGTGACCACCTCCGTCGCCCC
>JAJZUC010000024.1:17559-37256 GCA_021847245.1 Deltaproteobacteria bacterium
AGAAATCGGCGGGCGAATCCCGGCCGATCCGGGCGGTGGGGACCTTCAAGGCCTTGCCCGAGGAGTCGGGGACGGTGCCGTCGCCGGTGCCGGCGAAGGGCTCCAGGGTGACCACCTCCGTCGCCCCCTCCGAGCTGTCCAGCACCTTGTCTTTCCCGTCCACGTAGGCTCGGAATGCCCCCTTGTTCCTGAACCGGTGGTGCAGTTCCGCCTGCTGCCGGTGGGGCGCAGGCGGCAGGTGGGGCTCGCGGCTGTAGACGATCCGGTCCGGCGAGTCGAGGGAGGTGGAGTAGAACTGGACCGTGTCGTCGTGGACCCGGGAGCCGAGCTTGTCGTGGAACTCTTCTGCCTGATCGATGCATGAAGAATACTTGCTCCATGGGTCACTTGAGATAGGGAGATCATCCTCAGCCGTTGGCTCCGAGTTGCCGGGATCGAGCCACTTCGGGTTCACCATTC
This sequence comes from Deltaproteobacteria bacterium, assembly GCA_021847245.1. Classification (GTDB taxonomy): domain Bacteria; phylum Desulfobacterota; class Desulfuromonadia; order Geobacterales; family Geobacteraceae; genus Geobacter. The sequence continues at coordinate 18,019 of JAJZUC010000024.1, forward strand.
GCCACGGGACATTGTCTTGAACGCGGTAGATATCCTCGTAGGGGTCGCTCCGGGGAAGAGTCAGGGTCCGGCCGTCGGCGCCGGGGTAGGCGAGCCACTGCCGGCTGCCGGAGTTGTCCCGGTACTCCCTGGTCGGCAACAGCTGCAGCCCCCCCGGCATGTTCCCCAGGAGCGCCGTCACCTCCTCGCCGTCGGTGCCGAGGATCCAGGCCGAGGCATGCCCCATGGCCAGCCGCTCGAACATCTTCACCGGATTGAGGAACCAGTCCCAGATGCTCTTGCGCGGCCCGCCGGTGGGGCGCTCGAAGCCGGCCTTCATTCGCCAGTAGGCGGCGGGGGAGCCGGTGGCCGGCTGCACGCCGTGGACGACGCCGAGGACCTTCTCCCCGGCGCCGTGGAGCACGCAGGCGGAGCGGGCCACGAGCCCTCCCATGGAGTGGGTGACGAGGATCACCCGGGTGCAGAGGCGCTCCAGGGGGCGCCCCGCTTCGTCCGTGAGTTCTTTCGCGTAATGGTCGATGGTGGCGTCGATATACTCCTTCAGTTTCCTGCCGGCATCCAGGTTGGAGGCGGTCCAGTTGTAACCGAAGGCGTGGACCGGGAACTCGAAGCAGTGCCCCACCGGCTCCTCCCAGCGGTGATCGTGGAGCGCCCGCAGGATCGGCCCGTAGCTTCCCCACATGACCCCGCCCCAACCCCGCTTGTCGGCGCCGGGGTAGCGCCGCAGGAAGCTTTTGTCGAGCTCCGGGTTGTCGGTGTCGACCTCCAGATAGCCGGGATCGAACTTCTCTCCCACGAGGAGGGCCTTTTTTTCTGCGGCATCAACGGATGCCAGCCCGAATTTCTTTGCCATGAACCATGAGCCATCCGGGTCCCACACTCTCTTCCCTCTGTCCTCGCCCTTGGCGAACTTCAGCCGGCTTCCCATGATGCCGGGGATGAAGATGATCGGGATCACCTCCCGTTCGATGACGATCCGGTTCTGCACTTCGGTTTTGAGGCCCCGAATGGTGTCGAACAGCTCCCACCACTTGATGTCGATGCGGTTGATTTCCGAGGAAATGCTCATCTGTCTTTCTCCCCGTTACCTGCCGGTACCGGACATCGGTTTCAGCGAATCAAGCACGGCGTCCCAGATCTGGAGTTTTTGTTCCAGCTTGCCATCAGCGCTGTCCATGGTAATGCGCATCTCCGGATACTCTCCGGAATCCTTTCTCCCCCGGTATTCCCATGCGAAGTTCAAGACGGTCTTTTTGCCATCGTTCATTCTGAGAACTTCTTCTTCTCCGTCGAGACCGGCGACGGTCCTTTTCCTGGAACGGATTTTGTCGATGTCCAAACCGGCGGCGAATCCTGTCGCCATGGCTGCCATGGTCTTCTTGATGAGGCCGGCTTCTTCTACCTTGTGCGTCTCCGTTGTCTCGATATCAATCTCCAACCCCAACGGATGCCCCTCGAACCGGGCGGCGGCCGTTTCCTGACGTAAATAGGGAAGATTCAAGGCACCATGTTCGGTATAAAACCAGGAGCCTGATGAGGGCTTGAGCTCGCCAAAACGACGTGTAGTGTAAGACTTGGCAATGTTGTTGATATTTCGAAGCATCTTGTTGATGTTCTCTGTTTCTATGATTGCGTTCCTTGTTTCAAGCCAAACACCGGTATTGCCATAATCCAATAAAACAGCCCACTTTCCTTCGTTTACCATCATGTAGTTGCCGTAATAAAAGACCCCCCGCGCCCAGGCACCCAGGCCGGGAAAGTCGCGGGTCTCGATGATCACCCGGTCCTTCCCCTTGGGGGGGGTAAGCTTGGCGATCTCGGCCAGGCGCTTCTTCCAGGCCTCGTCGCGGGCTTGTGCGCGGGGAACGTTGCCGGGCCAGACAAACTCCTCGATCTCCGCGTAGCGCAGCCTCTGTCCCTGATGGGCCAGCTTCATCTCCGCCGGCACGTCGATGGCGAATCTTCCGATGGGATAGGTGATCATCCGTGGTGCTCCTTTGGTTGTCGCGGGTTGTGCGCTTTTCTTCTGCGTTCCCTCGCTGCTCGTGCAGGCAAGCAGGGCGAGGAGCGGCGTGACGAGCAGAAAGAGGGCCGCCTTGCGCAGGGTGGTGGATATGGTCATGTCGTGGTCTCCTCGTGGGGTAGTTTCTTCCGCCCGCGCTCGAAGTCGGCGAACCTCAGGTCGTAAGCCCCCGGCGTCTCGGCGAGGTGGATGTCGTCACAGTAACCGTCGGGGTCGTCCCCCGGATCGGTCGTCCCCTCCATGGCGTGCCGGGCGGTGAAGGAGGGTAATTCGACCCTGCCGCTCTTGAGGTCCGGATGCCTGAAGGAGAAGGTGAACGGTATCCGGCACCCCTGGTGATCGGTGGCCGCCACGGCGAGATTCTCCTGCATCAGCGGCGCCGGCGGGGTGTTCCCCGTGCCGGAGAGGTTGCTCACCATGGGGTCGAGACGGCGGCAGACCGGGCGCCCCTCGAAGAAGACGTTGTTCGAGAAGTTGACGAATTTCGCCTTGCCTCCGGTCACCCCCGAGGCGACCCCGCCGAGGGAGCCCGGCTCATCCCCGCTGCTGCGGCTGAAGAACGAGTCCTTCAGCATGACCGGATGGCCGTCCACGGCGACGGTGCTACTCCCGTTGGCCACGTCGACCGAGCGGGCGACGTTGGTGTAGGGAATCGGCACCACGGCGTTTCCCATCGGCGTCTTGCAGACGTCGGTCGTAGTGACTATGCCCCCGCTCTCCTTGTGGACCACGGTCTGGCCGTTGACGACAAGCGTTGCTCCCATCAGGTTCTTCCTCTATCGTTCGTATTTCCCCGCTGCTCCCGGCGCCACCGGTTGAGGGCGTGGCGTTCGGTGAAGTCCCCCCGGTCGAGGCAGAGTACCCGCGTCTCTCCCCCGTCATCGGAGGAAAAGAGGGCGACCCGCTCTCCGTGGGCCCTGTTCTTGGCGAGGGCGGCGACGGCGACGACGGTCTGCACCGCGCCGAGGGCCGCGCCACATTCGCCGACGGCGAAGGCGGGAAGCCACAGCTGTCGCTCCCGGTCCGAGGGGCCGAAAACGCGCCCTTCGGTCAAGGCCCATTCCAGCGCCCGCTGCCGTTCGCCGTTCAGGTCGGCGACGACCAGCCCGATCTCTCCGCCGGGGGCGGGAAGCCCTTCGAAGGCCTTGTAGAATGCTGCGGTGAGCCCCCGTGCCTGCGAGGGGCGGCCTCCGGCGCGGGGGGAGGGATCAACGCCCCGGCCCCAGGATGAGATGAACGCGTAGACCGGGGCGCCCCGCTTGCGGGCCGCATCTTCCCTCTCCAGGAGAACGGCGCCGGCCGCCTCGCCGGGGATGATCCCCTCGGGGTTTGGCCCGCTCAGAAGCCTGCCGGCCGCCAGGAGCCCTTCCAGCACCGGCAGGAAGCAGCGGGAGTCGACGGCGGCGACTAGCGCCCTCTCACATCTACCTTCCCGGATAGCCTTCACAGCCTCGGCCACCCGGTCGAGAAAGATGCAGCGTCCGGAGGCCCCCTCCCGGCCAACCGGGAGATACTCCACGGGGGAGAGGAGAGATAGCATATCCTCCGGGCAGGGGATTGCCCCGACCTCTCCCGCAGGGATCCCGTTGATGATCCATGCCAGTGGCGCGTGGCTGGTGGAGGGTGAAAGGCCGGCTGTAGCCTCCCGGAGCGCCGGTGCCAGGAGCGCCATGCTCCGCTCGCTCCCGGAGAGGCCGTATCCTGCTTCACTGTCCAAGACGCGGCTGACCGTGGCGCCGCGCAGGTCGGTGCCGTCGGGGGCGTCGGCCACCAGCACCGACTCGTGCCAGGCGAAGCGGTTGCGGTTACGGATAACGGCCGAAACGGAACGCCAGGACGTAAGGCCCATGGGGGTCACGAGGCCAAAGCCGGTTACGGCGACCCGCTCGCCGGTTGTGGATTTTCCGGCCGCGCCCCTGCGGAGTTCTCCGCCGGAAGCCGATTCGCGACTCGGTGCCATCGGTACCTACCCCTTCGCCAGCCGCACCATCTCCGCCGGGTCGAGGCGGGCGATGCGGTGGAGCGTGTCGGCGGCCTTCTCCTTGAAACGGGGCTCGGTCTGGGCCTCGAAGCCGAGCCAGGCGAGCTTCAGCCCCTGGAGCGCCAGGGAGGGGTCGTATTCCTCCAGACCGAAGGTTCCGATGTCGGCGATCACCTGCTCCAGGTGCGGCAGGGCCAGCCTGGTCCGGTTGGCGTTCACCAGGAGCTCGGCGAGGGCGAGGCGCCAGAGGAGCTTCTCCTGGCGGGAGGAGCCGGTGCCGAGCCGCTTCTGGAGCCGCTCCACCGCATCGATGAGCCTCCCGCCGCGGACGAGGGCCTGGGCCTCGTCCATCTCCCGGCCGATCTCCTCCGCGCGGGAGGCCGTTTCGCCGCTCTGCGCCCCGCTTTGGCCGGCGACAGACCCGCGGGCGGCAAGCCCCGCCAGCCACTGGCGGGTCGCCGGGTCGGCAAAGGGGGTGCCGTCGACAAAGGCGAGTTCTTCGAGGCCGGGGAGGCGCTGGAGCAGGGCGGCGGTTTCCTGGCAGACCGCCTCCCGAGGGGCGGCGAAGCGGTCGCCGAGGCGGGCGAGGGCCTCGGCCGAGAGCCGGTTCAGGTCGAGCCAGAAGATGAACTGGGGGAGCCTCCCCTCGGCCGCCTTGAGGAGCGCCTCGCTGTCGCCGTGACTCGCAAGCTCCTGGAGAAAGGTCAGTACCTGCCGTTCGGGCGCCGGGATGCGGGTGCGGCCGTTGGCGGCCGGCGGCAGGCCGGTCACCGCACCCCATGTCGCGAGGCGGGAGAGCCGGTAGGGAAGCGGGGTGGCCGGGTCCTGCCGCAGAAGCGCCCCGGCCGCCTCCCCCACCTGGCGCAGCCCCGCCTCCAGGGCCTGGGCGGGAGAACCGGGGGGAAGTGTCTCGCGGGGCGCCTCCGGCAACGGGATGTCGCTCCGGGAGGGGGGGACGAACAGCTCGCGTTCCGGCGCCTCGACCCGGGGAGCCGGTGCTGTGGGGGGCTCGGGAGCCGCCGCCGGAGGGGCTTCCGGCGCCGCGGCCGCCACCAGCTCCCGCAGGGGGGCGAGGGAGGGTGCCCCCTCCAGATGCTCGCCGAGGAAGCGGTCGATGGCCGTGAGGTTATCCATGACGATTGCGTGCTGCTCCGGCGGGAGGGTGAACTCCCCCAGCCGCCCCAGGGCCACCTCGGTCCGGTCGCGCCACCACTCCACGCTCCGCTGCCGCCCCCGCATCCGGGTCGGGAAGAGGTCGCTCCAGAAGCGCTCCAGGAGGTCGCGCCAGACCCGCAGCCCCAGGGCGAGGCCGTCTCCCTTGCGGGTCTGGACGAGCCCCACCGCCAGGTAGCTCGCCACCAGGAGGTCCTTGGAGCGGGTGGCGAGGATGTCGGCGGCAAGGCGCACCACCTTCTCCCAGTCGATGGTCCCGGCGATGGCCGGGGAGGTCAGCTTGTCCACCTCCGCCTGGAGGGTGTCGAAGAGGGGGTCGTAGCGGACGTCCTGCCCGACCGGCTGGTCGGGGCGGACCGGCTCGCGCCCCAGGGTTGCGATATCCATGGCGTACTCCGTTCCGATGCTGTTTTTCCACCCCCCCGCCTCCGAGGCCGACCAGAGGTGGAGGAAATCCCCCGGCGCCAGGGACCGCCGGTAGGCGGCGAGAAACGAGCGTTCCAGGGTCCCCCCCATGAAGAGGGCGTTGGGGACCCCCTTGGCAGCGGTTTGTGCCAGGAGGTGCCAGAGGCTTACGAGGATGATCTTGTCGTCCACCGGTCCCCGGTCGAGGGAGACGTGGAGTTCTCCCTTGCCGCCGTGGGCCGCGGCGAGCCGCTCCAGCTCCGGCAGATCGAGGAAAGAGGCGTAGGGATCAAGGGGAGAGCCGAGGCGGTTGAGCCCCCGGCGCCGCTCGCCAAGCTCCTCCCACAAAGCCGCCGGGGGGCGCAGGGTCCGGAGCCCCGCTTCCAGCTTCTTCAGGTCGTCGAAGGTGTTGGTCGCCAGGTATTCGATCTGGCACCACGTCTTCTCGCAGGCGAAGGGGAGGAGGTCCCACCGCTCCTCCCACCCTTCCAGGGGGCCGCTTCCCATGACGAGGAGGGGGTAGGGGCGCCCCATGCTGTCGCTGGAGACCCGCACCACCCCGAGTACCAGTGATTCCTTTCCGAACCCCCGGGCCCAGAAGCGCCAGGAGCAGAACGGCGCCGCCCCGTTGTCCCGGCCGGTGAGGAGCCGGTAGCCGCTCTCCACCCACCTGGTCAGTCCCTCCACAAAGGGAGAGCCCTCGCCGAGGCGGAAGTAGTCGGCCGCCGCCGGGTGCTTGCCGAAGGCGGACCAGCGCCAGGCGGTCCCTTGGTCCGTCGATCCGATCATCAGGCGTGCTCCTTTTCGTCCGTGATTCCCATGCCGTCCTCCTGACCGCCTGCCGCGCGGCGCTCTTCCCTCATCCGACTATCCCCGGCTACCACCCCCGCGCGATCTGCCGCGGTGCCGTGGCGCCGGCCATGGCGCTCCCCTGCTTGACCACCTGGGCGCTTCCGATGAACTGGTAATTGACCCTGATGGTGGTGATCCCCATCCGCGCCAGGGCGTCCTTCTCGCCGGGAAACTCCCTGACCCGGAAGGTGCGGGAGCCGCCGGCGAACTCCTTCAGGAAGTCGGGGAACGCCTGGGAGCCGGCGTAGCGTTTGGTAAGGACCAGGTCCCCCGCCTCGATCTGGAAGATCACGTCGCCGCAGGTGTCGGGGGACCAGTAGAAGGTCTTCCCCACCGGGAAGTTGTGGTTCACCAGGGTCTGGGTCTGGCCGGCGCACTGAAGCTCCAGCCTTGTCCCGTGGGGCCTGATCCGGGCTTCGGCGTTGGCGTCGGTGGGAAGCCCCTTGATCGCCACGGTGTAGTTGGGCTGGCGCCCGGCGGCGCCGGCCTGGACCTGGGCCCCCTTGGTCAGGAAGGCGAAGAGGGAACCCTCCAGAGGAAGGGAGCCGCCGAGGGCCAGCCGGGGGGCGTACCCCGCGGCGGTCCCCCGGACGAAGGGGGCGGCGGGTCCCTTGATGAAGCGCCAGGCGAGGCCGTCGGGCCCCAGAAGGATCGGTCCGGCCTGCTGGGGGGGCATGCCGAGGGTTGCGGCCAGAACCTGCTCCTCCCAGAGGGTCTGGAGCTGGCAGGCCGATTCGCGGCGGACGTAGCTCCAGAGGAAGTCGAGGGGAGCGGTGACCAGCCGCCACAGGGTCTCATCGTTGCCGCTTCCCGACACCTCGCTCTTCAGGCGCGCGGCGGCGTTCCAGCCGGCGTAGAAGGGGCTCTTGCCGGTGGCCGGATCGTCGCCGAAGGTCTGGGAGGCGAGCTGGAACGCCTGCTGCCGCGAGGAGGCGGCCGGGGCGATGGCGGCCAGGGCCGCCTGGTACTCCTGCCAGGCCCGGCTGGCGGCCAGCGGGGTTTCGATGTTCTTGGCAATCGCCTCGGCGCCGAGCTTCTGGCCCAGGGTGCCGATGAGGCGCTTGCCGCTGTCGGCGGCCCTGGTGACCGCCCCGGGAGCCGCGCCGCCGGCCCGGGCCGTCTGGAGGGCGTAGAGCTGGGCCACGAAGGGGGGGGCCCCCTCCCTGCCGACCAGGGGACCCAGCTCCTGGGCCATCCGGTTCAGGAGCGCCGGGTACGGCCCCTGGTCGGTGGCCATCCGCGCCGCCGCCTGCTGCCACTCACGGGGACTCCGGAGCCGCTCGGCGCCGCGGGGAAAGGCGGCGGCGAACCCCTGCCACGACTCCAGGGTGGCGCTGCGGTGCCAGGCGGCGAGGCCCTGGCGGGGGGCCGCCAGAAGGCGCGGCTCGCCGAGGGCCGCCTCCAGCTCCCGGACGAGGCCGTCGAGCTGCTCTTTCCCTTTGCGGGTGCAGGAGGGGGGGATGCTCCGCTCGCCCGGGAGCGGCGCGCTTCCTCCCCAGAACTCCGCCAGCGTCACGGCGGGAAGGCCGGCGTGGCGGTCGACCCACGGGGCGAGCCAGGCGAGGCTCTCCCCCTTGAGGGGAATCACCTGCCGGAGCCATCCCTGGAGCTGGGCCGCCTCCTTCGCCAGATCGGGGGAGTCGGCCCGCCAGGCGAGGTAGTGGAGGTAGAGGGCGCCGAAGCGCTTGCGGGCGTCGATCCCCGACTGGGTCTCGGTGGCGAGAAACGGAACCGATGCCGCCGGGGGCATGGCCCGCAGTTCCGCGAGGGGCTTGCCGTCCATGCTCGCCTTCAGGACGTTGACCCGCCGGGCGAGGTGGATGGCGTACTGGGCAAAGAGCTCGTCCGGGGTGGCGGGGGAGAGGGAGGCGATCCCGGCGGCGAGCTGCCGGTCGTAGGGGGCGAGGAAGCCGTCGCGGAACTGGCGGCAAAACTTCGCCTTGAGCGTCCGCTCCACCTGCACGCTCTCGGTGAGGCCGAAGCGGGGTATCCACCAGGCGCGGTTGCGCTCCTCCACCTTGAGAATCCCCTGACGGAACGCGTCGAGGACCAGGAGGTCGTTCACCGGGTCGCCGGCGAGACGCGGGGTCCGTTCGAACTGGTGGGCCACTTCGCGGATGGTCGTCATGTTCTTCACGAAGGAGAAGGAGAGGAGGCCGCAGAGGGCCACGCCGAAGAGAAGCCACGAGACGAGCCCCAGGTTGCCGGTGACCGCGCGCCACTGGAGCGCCCGGCGGGTGGGGAAGAGGAGCCGGCGGTCCGCCGGGAGGACCCGGGCGAAGAAGTCGTGGAGGAAGAGGCCGCGACTGGTGCCGGGGAGGGGGGTCCGCTCCGCCACCGGGGCGATGGTCTCGCCGAAGCGCGACAACGGGGTCCCCTCCTGGCGGCCGCTGGCGAAGTAGAGCCCCCGCAGGATCGGGGTTTCCTGATAGGGGTTCTCGCGAAACGCCCCCTCCATGAAGGAGGCAAGTCCCTCTCCCAGGACGGCGAACTCCTCGGGGAAGAGGGCGAGGGGGGGGCCGGCCTCCCGGGCCCCGGGGTGATGGAGGAGCTGGAGCCGGAGGCTTCGGAGCCGCTCGGTCACCCCCTCCAGCACCCGGGCGGTGAACGCCGCCACGTCGGTGGAGAGGTCGCGGTTGATCATCCCCATCGGCTGGCGCAGTGCCGTCTCGGGGAGAAGGGAGGCGAAGCGGTCGATCCCCTCGATCAGGTCGCACTTGGTGACCAGGACGTAGACCGGGACCCGCACCCCCACTGCCCGCATCAGCTCGTCCACCCGGCGGCGCATGGTCCGCCCCTCCTCGGCGAGAAGTTCCCGCTCGCCCGTGAGCAGGCGGTCGGCCGCCACCGCGAGGATCAGGCCGTTCAGCGGCTCCCGGCGCCGGTACTTGACCAGGAGCGCCAGCAGTTTCTGCCACTCGTCCCGGTCCTTCTCGCCGTCGATCGGAACGGAGTAGCGGCCGGCGGTGTCGAGGACGATCGCCTCCTCGAAGAACCACCAGTCGCAGTTGCGGGTGCCGGAGAGCCCCGAGTCGCGGTTGGCGTCGGCGAAGGGGGAGGCGAGGCGGGCGCTGGCGAGGCTCGTGGTCTTCCCCGAGCCGCTCTCGCCGATGACGAGATACCACGGCAGGACGTAGAGGGGGTTCCCCTGGCGTTTGAGGTGGGACCCCTTCAGGGTGGCGATCCCCTCCCGCCACCGCTCCTGGAGCTGGGCGAGGTGCGCCCGCTCCCGGCCGGACATGGCCCGCAGGATGCTCTTGTCCTGCTCGATCACCTCCTGGACGAAGTTCTGCTCCCGGCGGCGGAGCATGAGGGCGCGCAGGAGGGCGATGCCGGCGCCGGCGGCGGCCAGCAGGAGCAGGAGGCAGAGGGCGACCCACCAGGGCCAGTCGAGGGCGAGGACGACCCCGAACACGACGAGGCCGACGAGGAGCACCCCGCCGGCGATGAGGATCCACTTCAGCGATTTGAGAGCCAGCTCTTTCATCTCAGTACGGCACCGTCCTTATGAAATTTTCCCCCACGCCCGAGAGCGTGAAGCGGTAGACCAGGAAGAGGATGGCGAAGAGGAGCGCCGGGGCCGCCAGGCAGGCGGCGGTCAGGGGGGAGAAGCGCGCCGGGCGTCGGGGCTGGGCCGAGGGGGGGGCTTCCGCCGGCCAGGCATCGGGGAAGAGCTCGGTCCGCTCCAGGGAGGGAAGCCCCACGGAGCTGCCGACGAGGAGCTTCAGCTGGGCGGTCCGGATCTGCTCCAGCTGATACTCGTCCCCCGGCTTGCAGTATCTGCCGGTGAAGCCCAGGGCCAGGCAGAGGTAGTAGACTTCCCGCACCTCCCGCTGGTGGAGGCCGAGACCGTCGAGCCTGCGGAAGAACTCCTCCCCTCCCTCCGTGGTGTCGTGGTGAACCCGCTGGAGCTGTTCCTGGAGCCAGCGCCCCTTTTCGTTCCAGGGGGACGAAAGGACCGCCTCGTCGATCCAGGCGCAGACGGCGAACCGGGCCAGCTCGAACTCTTCCCGCGGGATGTTCCCCCGGTGGGCGCTGCTCTCGGCGGCGGCGAGGAGCAGGTCGATCTCCCGGCGGATATCGCCGTAGGCGGGGTGGCGGACGGCGGCGGTCCGGAGAAAGTGGCCCACGTAGGCCACGAGCTCGGTGAAGCAATCGGTCAGGTGCATGCTCTCCTCCCCTGTACGGGCAAGCGGTATGGGACCGGCAACCGCAGGGAGGCAAGGCTTCCGGACCTTGGGGACGGAGCATCGCCTGCCGGCGGGCGCCGGGGGTTCACGTCATTGTGGGTGGTGATTGGTGCAGGATTGCTTGAAAGAGGATTCCGGAGAGGAATCGAGAACCGTCTCCCGGGGCGGGGACGGAATAACGGTCGCCTCCTGCGTTACGTGCGGCGCAAGAGTAAAGGGATGGCCATTAAAAGTCAATAATAAAACGCAATGTTAATTCAGAAATGTTAACGCCTCTTGCTACTTCCCCCCTTGCGGAAGCTCCGGGGCCTGCCCGGGGGCGGGGGGCGAGGCGGGGGGGAGGCCGTCGGCCGGCTCCGACGTTTCGCCCTGCTGCGGCTCTTCGGCCGGCTTGAGGTACTTCTCGTCCAGGGCCTTGAAGGCCTTCTTGACCTCCTTCTCGGGGAAATATACGTTCACGGTGATGAAGGCGCAGGAGGCGAGACATCCCGCCGCTCCCGCCGCCAGCCACCGAAGTGCCGATGCTCTCATGATAACCTCTTTGCTCCTTCTCCCCGATTGCGGAGTTGCACCGGTTCAAGCCCGGGCGAAGAATTCGCGGAAGGCGGCCACCGTCCGCTCGATGTCGGATGCGGTCACATCCAGATGGGTGACGAGGCGGATGCTCTCCCTCCCGGCGATGAGGATTCCCCGCTCCCTGAGGAAGGTGACGAGGGGGCCGGCCACGTCCGGCTCCGGGGAGACGAAGACCATGTTGGTCTGGACCTGTGCCGGGTCGAGGGAGAGCCCCGGAATCGAGGCAAGTCCTTCGGCCAGAAGGCGGGCGTGAGCGTGGTCCTCGGCGAGCCGTGCCACGTGGGAGGTGAGGGCGACGATCCCCGCGGCGGCGAGGACTCCTGCCTGGCGCATTCCGCCGCCCAGGACCTTGCGCCAGCGCCGGGCGGCGCCGATCAGTTCGCGGTTGCCGCAGAGAAGCGACCCCACCGGCGCGCCGAGCCCCTTGGAGAGGCAGACGGAGACCGTGTCGAAGTGGCGGGAGATCTCCCGGACCTCCACCCCGAGCCTTACGGCGGCGTTGAAGACCCGGGCGCCGTCCAGGTGGAGGGCGAGGCCCCGCTCCCGGGCGAAGGCCGAGGCGCGGCCGAGGTAGGCGAGGGGGAGGACCTTGCCGGCGGTGGTGTTCTCCAGGCAGAGGAGGCGGGTGCGGGCGAAGTGGGGGTCGGGGGGCTTGATGGCCCGGGCGACCTTCTCCAGGTCGAGGGTCCCGTCGGGCTCGAAGTCGAGGGGCTGGGGCTGGATGCCGCCCAGGACCGCTGCGCCGCCCCCCTCGTAGCGGTAGCAGTGGGCCGTCTGGCCGGCGATGTACTCGTCTCCCCGGCCGCAGTGGGAGAGGAGCGCCAGGAGGTTTGTCTGGGTGCCGCTGGCGGCGAAGAGGGCCGCCTCGGTGCCGAGCATCTCCGCCCCCATCGCCTCCAGGCGGTTGACGGTCGGGTCCTCGCCGTAGACGTCGTCCCCCACGGGGGCTTCGGCCATGGCGGCCCGCATGGCGGGGGTCGGTCTCGTGACGGTGTCGCTGCGCAGGTCGATGATCTTCATCGAATCGGCTCTCCCTCTCCTTACCAGTGGCAGCTCCCGCCGCCGCGCTTTTCGAGGTACCGCTGGTGGTACTCCTCGGCCGGCCAGAAGGTGGCGGCCGCGGTGATCTCGGTGACGATGGGGCGGCTGTGGCGCCCCGACAGCTGCTCCCGCTCCTTTGAGGCCCGGGCCGCCAGCTCCTGCCCGGCCGTGTGACAGAAGATCGCCGAGCGGTAGTTGGTGCCGACGTCGGGGCCCTGCCGGTTCAGCTGGGTCGGGTCGTGGCACTCCCAGAAGAGCCGCAGGAGCTCGTCGTAGGAGAGCTGGTCCGGGTCGAAGGTCACCTCCACCGCCTCGGCGTGGCCGGTGGTCCCGGAGCAGACCTCCTCGTAGGTCGGGAGCTCCTTCCACCCGCCCGTGTATCCCACCCGGGTCGAGACGACCCCCTTCACCCGGCGAAACGCCGCCTCCACCCCCCAGAAGCACCCCGCTGCAAAGGTCGCCTTCTCAAGCCGTTGCGTGTCGTTCATGACGCGTTCCTCCCGGTGCCCGGCGTGTCCGTCTCGAATAAACCATAGCCCCTTGGATGCCGGAGGTCAAGGTGACCCGCCGGCTTTGCGACGGCCCGACGCCGCGTCCGCCATGATCTCCAGTAACTGCAGCACGAGGCGGTAGGTGATCCCCCAGAGGACCGGCTTGTCCGCGACGGGAAGGCGGATGGCGGGGCGGACGAGGCTCTCCCCCCCGAAGCGGACCGTGGCGCTGGCGTGGCGTCGCCGGTCCGCGAGGGTGGCGAGGGGGACCCAGAAGGCGTCCCGTACCTCGGCCCCCGGCTGCAGGGGAGGGAGAGCGTCGAAGCCGTAGACGAAGCAGGAGACCAGGACCGGGAGATGGGCGCCGACGATGTCGGAGAGCCGGCCGAGGAAGCGGGCTCCGGCAAGGTCGAGGCCGAGCTCTTCCCGCGTCTCCCGCTCGGCCGCGGCGCGGGGGGTGGCGTCGGCCGGCTCCACCTTCCCCCCCGGGAACCCGAGGTCCCCTGACCAGGGATCGCCGTCATGGGAGGCCCGCTCGATGAAAAGGACCGAGGGTCCTCCCCGGCCGGGGGCCAGCACGAGTGCCACCGCGGCGCGGGTGCACCCCTCTCCCGCAAGGAGTTCCGGCTTCCGTGCCGCCAGGCGCTCGGCCACCTCCTCCCGCCATCCGCTTCGCTCTCCCCGTGTCGCTTTCATGGACTCCACCCTACCGCAGTTCGGCCCGGGGGGCAACCCCGGCAGGCTCCCGGAGGTTGTAATTTCTTCCCTTCTTCGGGTATCATGAGGTCGATTTAACTGCTGGAAGGAGCGGCCATGACCCATCCCCCCTTTTCCCTCGCCCGCAGCATCGGCGCCACCCCCCTGGTGGAGCTGCGCCATCTCAACCCCAACCCCCGGGTCCGGGTCCTCGCCAAACTGGAGGGGAACAACGTCGGCGGCTCCGTCAAGGACCGCCCCGCCCTCTACATGCTCACCAAGGCGGAGGAAGGGGGGGAGCTGGTTCCGGAAAAGACGATCCTGGAGCCGACCTCGGGGAATACCGGCATCGCCCTCGCCATGCTCGGCACCGCCCGGGGATACCGGGTGAAGCTCGTGATGCCGGCCTGCGTCAGCCTGGAGCGGCGGGCGGTCCTGGAGGCCTACGGCGCCGAGCTGGTCCTCTCCCCGGCGGAGGAGGCGACCGACGGGGCGATCCGCCTCGCCCACCGCATCCTTCAGGAGGAGCCCGAGCGCTACTACATGCCGAACCAGTACGCCAACCCCCACAACCCCCTGGCCCACTACGAGACCACCGCCCCCGAGATCGACCGCGACACCGGCGGGACGATCGACTTCTTCGTGGCCGGAATGGGTACCGGCGGCACCCTCATGGGGGTGAGCCGCTACTTCCGGGAGAAGAAGCCGGGGGTGGGGATCGTCGGGGTGGAGCCGCGCCTCGGCCACCGGGTCCAGGGGCTCAAGAACATGCAGGAGGCGATCGTCCCCCCCATCTACGACCCCGCCGCCCTGGACCGCAAGCTGACGGTGCAGGACGAGCCGGCCTTCGAGACCGCCCGGGAGCTGGCGGGGCGCGAGGGGCTCTTCGTCGGGATGTCGAGCGGGGCCGCCGTAGCGGGGGCAATCGAGGTGGCAAAAGACGCCCCCGCCGGGAGCACCATCGTGGTCCTTCTCCCCGACCGGGGGGATCGCTACCTCAGCACCTCCCTCTTCCGCTCGGTCTGCGGCAAGTGTCCGCCGTAACAGGGATCGACCTCTCCGGAACAATGTGAAAAGCCCGCGCAAGCGGGCTTTCGTCATTTTGGGGGAAGCCCGGATCAGAGGCTTTTCAGAAATTCCAGGAGGCAGTCGTTGAACGCCCCCGGCTGCTCCAGGTTCGCCAGGTGCCCCGCCTCGGGGACGATGCAGAGCCGGCACCCCGCAATGCCGGCGGCGATGGCCCGGGCGGTCTCCGGCGGGGCGGCCCGGTCCTCCGCGGCGCCGATGGCCAGCGCCGGAATGGCGAAGCCGCCGAGAAGCGGGGTGTAGTCCCGCCGTTCCCGCATGGCGAGAAGCCCGCCGGCGAGCCCCCGGGAGTCGGTCGCCGCCATCCAGCGGGAGACCTCCGCCACGAGCTTCGGCCGCTCCGCAAGGGAGCTCTCGGCGAAGAGGAGGGTGCGGAAGGCGTCCGCCACCACCTGGGGACCGAGCCTCAGCACCTCCTGGGCGAGCTGGAGCCGCCGCGTCCGCCCCGCCTCGTCGTCGGCGGTGGCGCGGGTGGTGATGAAGACCGCGCCCCGAAGCCGCTGCCGGTAACGCTCCAGGAGGTTCAGCAGGACGTACCCCCCCATCGACATTCCCCCCACCACCGCCCCATCGATGCCGAGATGGTCCAGGAGCTCCACCACGTCGTCGGCGAAGAGCTCCATGGAGTAGGGGCCCTCGGGGGCGTCGCTCTCGCCGAAACCCCGCAGGTCCGGCGCGATCACCCGGAAACCGGCGCCGGTCAAGGCCTGGATCTGGGGGTGCCACATCCGGCGGCAGAGGGGAAAGCCGTGGATCAGGACCACCGCCGGCCCGCTGCCGTGGTCGTCGTATGCCATGGTGATGCCGTTGATGACTGCGCGCATGTTCATCCTCCGTTGTCGTTGCTGGTCGTTGAGAGATTTCAGTGCCGGACGACCTGCAGGGTGAGCCACGCCACGAGCGCGTAGCGGGCGAGCTTTCCCGCGGCCACCAGGAGGGCAAAGCGGCCGAAGCCGACCCGCAGGACCCCTCCCACCAGGCACAGGGGGTCGCCGACCACCGGGAGCCACGAGAAGAGGAGCGACCAGGAGCCGAAGCGGCCGTAACGGAGCCGCGCCTTCCGCTCGGTCTCCCCGTCGATCCGGAGCACCCGCCGGACGAGGAACGGCCCGCCGAAGAGCCCGATGGCGTAGGTGGTGCAGGCCCCGAGCGTATTCCCCGCCGTGGCGACCGCCACGGTGAGGAGGGGATCGTGCCGGGCCGCGAGCATCGCCACCAGGAGCCATTCGGAGCCGAGCGGCACCAGGGTCGAGGCGAGAAAGCTCAGGGCGAAGAGGGCCGGCTGGCCGTGGCTGGCGAGGAACTGCTCCATGGGGCCAAGGTAGCGGAAGGAGGGGGGAAGTGTCAAAGGGTTTGGAAGTGGGATATTAAGGGTCATAAGGCTAGTGAACTGGCTAGCCAGGCCCGTGACAAGAAAAAATGAAATGTGAAATATTTAATTGACTTCAACTAAGCAACTTTTATAGTATGCGTTCCGCAGAATTTTAGACCTAATCTCACGAAGTTGTTTCCTCTCGTTTTTTCCAAAATAGGTGAGGGAAGATATCGGGAAGCCAGAAGAGATCCGAAAGAATTATTCGTACTCAGGACCATTTTGAGGGGGGCGTTATGCTATGTGACTGTAATCGCGATGAATTTTTTTCAAGTTTAAGTCTGCGGTGGATTCTGTACATCGGAGTTGCTGTGTTTTTGGTCATTCCTAACCATAAGCCTTGCGGCAACTGCTTGTACTCCAGGTCAGGCCACGGTCATTGGCACCGAGTACGTGGCTACCAGCTGTCCATGGGAAAGCTCAGTCTATACCTACAAGGGGATCGACCTGATCTGCCAGGACGGGACAGTTGTTAGGGACTCCAGCAGCTCCGGCGACACGTCCTATGCAAATCTTACCCCTCAGAGTTTTCAAAACATGCTTGTCTCACAGGCGCAGTATTTCAGCATGAAGGTTTTCCGTAACACGGAAGGTACACGTTTTTTGCTCGTAAACAGGTACTTCGGCAATGGAGGTTCAATAGACGGAAAAAGCATGACCCCTTACCCAGCGGCACCGACCGTTAACTCCGATGTGTTTGACAAAGTCATCTATGTCGATTCTGCCGCTAAGCCGCCTTGCTGCCTGAAGATCAAGAACCTTACTTCCGACAAGGCATCAATCACCCCTTCGGTCGGCGAAAAGGGGACCTTTAACGGCAGCATCTTCGCCAACTATTCGGTTGGCTGGAGTCTCTCAATAGTCGACCGGCTCTTTACCGGCAGCGGCACGATGGCTTCGGTCGCTTGGGACGGCAAGAATGCCGCCGGCTCAATCGTGACCAGCGGAACCTACTCAGCTAATCTTACCGCTCAGACAAGTGAGGTGGTCTGTACAGACGGCATCTCGACCAGTGTCACGGTAATAAATGATACATGTATTGACAATGACGGAGATGGGTATTTCGGAATGTCGTCAACCTGCTCCACAGGTGACGACTGCAACGACAATGACGCCACCATCCACCCCGGAGCGACAGAACTTTGTGACGGCAAAGACAACAACTGTAACGGTCAAGTTGATGAACCCAAGTATCAAGATGCTGACGGCGACGGGTTTCCCATTCAAGTTGAAGGTTGCCCTGTACCTGGCATTTACGATTGCAACGATAACGACGCGAAGACTTACCCCAGCGCTCCCGAAATCTGCGGCGATTTGAAGGATAATAACTGCAACGGAGCAATTGACGAAAGCTGCAAGCGTGACCGGTGCATGGAAGTACCGATGTAAGCTCCTGAATCAACGATATCAGCTGTGTCATGAATTATGGTTGGCACCAGATCAGCCAACTTTGCCAAGGAGAGCCCAATGGCTAGAACACTCTTATCCCCGAAAATTTCTATCCTCTGCTATCTTCTCCTGCTGGTCCTTCTATCCATTGCACTGCCAGCATGGGGCGCCACGACCAACGTCGCCAACGGCGGCTTCTACCACAACCAGGAACTCTTCTCCACCAAAGGCACGCCCCAGTCGCTCGACATGAGCCTCTTTTACAACAGCATGTACTCCTACCAAGGCTCCCTCAGCCAGGGGTGGACCCACAGTTACGACATAAGCCTGACTGATGGTGGCAACGGCTCCAAGGTTCTTCACGACGGAGACAACATCCGGCTTTATCTTGCCAACGGTACGAGCTTCACCTCGCAGACGGGAGACACCTCGGTTCTTACGCTGAACGGCACCGGTTTTCTCATCACATACCGTGACGGCCGTAAAGGGTCCTTCGGCGCCGACGGCAGGATCACGAGCCTCGTTGACCGCTACGGCAACACGGTCAATTTCGCCTACACCGGCGGCGACCTCACCGCCATTACCGACCCGGCTGGCCGCAGCGTAATCCTGGAATATGACACCACGGTCACTCCTCACCGGATAAAAGGCATCTGCCCCACGGGAGTTGCCACCACCGATGACGCCACCAGGAAGTACACCTTCGAGTACGACCCGGCCAGCGGCCTGCTCGCCAAGATCACCAACCCCCTGGCCGACGCCTCGGCCAGCGCCCGGGGCTACTGGGAATATTCCTACGATCCCCAGAGCAAACTGCTCAAAACCATCCTTGACCCGAACGGCAAACTATTCACCTACAACTACTATCCCGACGGCAGGATGCAGAGCGCCGTCGATCCCGACGGCGCACCCGACGCCAACGGCGTGGCTACTGTCGCCGGCCATACCCGCACCCTCGTCTACGATAACGAGGCGGGGACCATAAAGACCACCACCTTCATCGAAAAAGACGGCGGCGTCTGGACCTACGTCTACGACACCCATGCCGGGGTCCTGAAACAAAAGATCGCTCCCGATCCCGCCACCGGTGCGGCTGGTGGCGCGAGCACAAGCTACGCCTACTACGCCGACGGCAGCCTCAAGGCGAAGACCGAACCTTCCGGCATCGGCAAGCGCCTCACCACCTTTTACCAGTATGATGGCTTCGGCAATGTCGCCAGCGAAACCGAGCCCGTCGACCTCTCGGTCTACACCAACCCCACCGTCGACCCCGAAACCGTCGACGTGGCAACCCTTGCCACCCTCAACCCGTCCATCAAGTGGGCCTTCCAGTACACCTACGACAACTTCGACCGGCTCCTGACCAAGACCGACCTGCGGGGCGCAACACCGCTGGTTACAACCTACACCTTCGACACCACCTCTGAGCCGGGGGTGGAGATCATGAAGGTCACCGACCCCGAGAACAAACTCTTCACCTACCGCTACAACAGCGCCGGCGGCACCCTGAAGAGCGTCATCGACGCCAACAACGTCTCCGTCACCTATGACTACTACCCGAACGGCCTTCTTCTCTCTGCCAAGGACCAAAACGGCGTCGTCACCAAGGTCACCCTCTACGACAACAACGGCAATCCCCGGGAAATCCAGAAACTCGACAAGACCGGCAAGCTCCTGGTCACCACCACCCTCGAATACGACGCCCTGAACCGGCTGCGCACGGTCACCAGGACCACCACCGACACCCCGCCTATCGTCACCGCCAGCAAGTACGACTATGACCTTGCGGGGAACCTCACCGTCTACACCGACCCGGAAGATCAGCCCGCGGTCAGACAGACCAAATACGAATACAACTACAACGGCCAGGTAACGAAAATCATCGACGCCGACCAGAAAGAGACCCGCCTCACTTACGGCGGCACCGGCTGCAGCTCCTGCGGCGGCGGAGTGGGCAAACTGA
>JAJZUC010000025.1 GCA_021847245.1 Deltaproteobacteria bacterium
AGTGAACTGGACACCTTCAACACGCAACTACGGCAGGAAGAAACAGGGAAAACGACTGTCCAGATAAAATCGGAATCATTGTCCAGTCAAAACCGGAAACCCTGTCCAGAAAAATCGGATTGCGCATGCAATTGATCCGGATGCCGGTTCATCTGCCTGCCAAGCTCCTTCAGATTGAGGCCGTTGATCTTCTTGTACCACGCAAGCCGCCCTATAGTGTCATCCGGACTATCGAACGGAACATATCCTAGAAAATTAATGATTTTTGGGTTATATAGCAGTTCTGGTTCGACACCATGCTCCCAGTTCCAGATGGAGGACTCGGTGACGCCGATGATCTCGGCGACCTCCTTTTGGAGCAGACCGAGATCCATCCGTTTCTTGCGGATGTGCTCGCCAACGGTCAGGGGATGTTCAGGATAGCCGGGAAGTGGTTGTTTTTGCAGGGGGATGGCGATTGAGAATGTATGCCGGCGGGACAGCGAAAAGTAGGAAAAGGTGCACACACCCCTGCAAGTGCTCCGGGAACCCTGCAAATCCAGACAGTTGCACATGCAGCATGCGTGAAGTTTTACAATATCGGTCTCGGATTTCCGGCCCTCTCCTTGACCGGATCGACATCCACATCGAAGTGCCTGCGGTGAAGTATAGGGAACTGGCAGACCGGGCAGAAGGAGAAAGCTCAGCGGCGATTGCAAAGCGTGTCGAGGCAGCGCGGGATATTCAGCTTGAGCGTTTCAAGGGAACCAAGGTCCATTGCAATGCCCATATGACCCCGCGCCAGATCCGGAAGTTCTGCGAGCCGGATGCAGGGGGGCATCGGCTGCTGGAAGTGGTGACTGAGAAGCTCGGTTTCTCGGCCCGGGCGTACACCCGTATCCTCAAGGTGGCTAGAACCATTGCCGACCTGGAGGGGACGGAGAACATCCGGGAGCAGCATATAGCTGAAGCGATCCAGTATCGGAGCCTGGACAGGAAGAGCGTCTGAAGTAGGCAGATGACATCCATCTCAATATAGGGGCATCCTTCTCAGCGGCGTAAAGCTGAACTTCTGGCCGCCTATGCTCGCCTCAAACATAACACCCCCTTTGGGAATTGTGAAAACCATCACGCCCATCTGATATTTTGCATTGCCCGCGCTACCCTCCGCGGCGAGGACCGCGCTAACTTGTGCGCTCATTGCAAACTTGCCGCTCGCAAATTGGTTCAGCGTGTCCTCATTCTCAAAAAAAATCAACTCGGCGTATTCCTGGCCACCTAACTGGAGTCCGAGGGTGACTTGCGTTACCGTCGCTGTCCCAATCAATTTGCCCTTAGCGAATACTTCTCCTTCGCCATAAGCCGCGCCAATACCGGCTGCGCCCTTGGTAATGCCTGGGAAGATCGCATAGCCGGCTGCCTCCTCAAAAAACTTTGCCATCTTGCTGTCGGCTTTCCTGAAAAGATTGATCGCCTCACTGCTTTCCTTGTCGAGTTTGGCGGTCGGTGCATTCGTGTCGGCGGCGTGTGCTGTGACAGAAACTGCCAATGACAGTGTGCCGACCAGTATTGCCACTACTACGGTCAATAGTTTCATTGCTTATCTCCTTGTTCCGTTCCCATCCTGCTTTGAGCCGCTGAATTCTCTAGAAAGCCAGAATGTCAAACGAGTGTGATGTCAACTAATGACAACAAACCATCGTCCATAGATGTCCTTAGTGTAAATAGACAACCTTGGATATTTTGGCGCGAAGGTAGTACCAGAGCTCGTTACCGGTTGTATAGTCAGCGTTGTTGATAGATCGGACCCCCCAACCGTTTTCCACGTGTATGCATAATTACTGATAGGGTCGCCATACAGATAGAACTCGATCCCATAAGAGTAGATACCTTCCGGAAGCGTCCAGCTCACCTGCATGTCACCGCCCGTAAAGGTCAGCAGAGCTCCAAGGAACTTCTCGGAAAACTTCGGGAAGGAAGCCGCCGAAAGTTCACCGAATTTGGGCGGCCTTTTGGGAAGCGTTTGTGTGTAGGTGGCCAAGAGGTTATTGCCGTAATCGTAGAGGCTGATCGCGTATGTGGCATTGTCGGGAATTGCTGCGATGTCCACATCGTTATCGAATTCATGAAAATAGCCACCGTAGTCACCGAATCTCCACCAGTCGATCGCGACCCCTGAGGCGGGAAGACCGGGACCCGTGACGACGGCGGAGAATACATTGGCGTTGCCGGGCTGGTTCGCCCAAATATCGAAGTAGAGGCCGGTCTTGAAAACCGGGGAGCCATATGGATTGTAATCGGCTCTCGCCGAAATTTCCGCCCGGACGATCCACCCATCCCCTTGGGCCAGCCAGACGCCGTTCTTCTTGACGAATCGCTTTGGATTATCTTGGTCAATTCGCCCCCCCTTGCGGATTGGCATGAATTCGACCATTGCAGTACCGGCATTGGGATCAATTGAATCAATGACCATATTGGCGAATGCCGCCCCGACCATTCCGTCCTGGGCTGTGATTTCGGAAAGGTAGACGGTCAGCTCTCTCCCTTTGTCCAGGAAAGTTTCGGAATCAAACAGGGCCAGGAGTCGCGGATCCGTGGGCGTAGGAAGGTCTGTGGCAAAAAGGCTCACATATTGGTTTTGTTGATTGATTATCGCCTGGATGTCGGCTACCGCCTGCGAGATGGCACCTGAGCTAGTGAAGGTGTTGCTGTAGGTTTTGGCGGCAAATTTGTTTGTAACTGTCTCCCGATTCACAATGTTGGTGATGGTTGCCGTGGCTGTGGCCGGGTCAACCGCAACCTTTACCAAATCGAGCACCGCGTCGAGGCCGGTGTGGTCAGTGTTGAAACGTGTCCTCAGGAGGTCAACGCTGCCTGATAGGCCAACAGCAGACAAGATCGGCTGCAGCTTGGTCTGTAGTGCGGTTTGTGCCGCATTTAGCGCTGTAGGGGTCAAGGTGGAAAAACCGCTGCTATCGTAATAGTTCGCCGCACTCTGCCCGGCGATGTTCGCGACAACCAAGTCGGTAAATGGGGTGATGTTGATGTTCCCGTTGACATCGGCTGCTGTGGCAATGGAATAAAGGTGAAACTCCTTCCGTCCCACCAAGCCATCGGCTCTCAGCGCAAATGGCGGTGTCAGGCCGTAGACGTCGATCGTATATTTGCCGTCAGCGGCAATTCGTTCCGTTTTTTCAATCCCTGTGCCATTGCTGTCTTTAATGGTAACAGTGCCTACAATCGGCGCTCCGGCTGCAGCAACGCCGGAGATGGTCCCCGTGGTCGTTGTCGGGATCGCGGTATCACTACCACAACCGACGAGCCAGAGACAGAAAAGCCCCAATACAAGGAGCCCCAAGACAGATCGACTCTTCAGGTACATACCCGACCTCCTTCTGGTGGAAATAGCTCGATTCTGTTTCTGGGAGGCCCAGCATTAGTACGAGAGCGTGCCGCCCAGCATGATGGCAATGCTTTCATAGCTGAGGTCGCGCCTAGGCGTTGAAAATCCATTAGTAGTTGGATTGGAGAATGTCCCTAAGACGTTGCCATTGCCAAAAGCATAACGTACACCGACGGAAAAGGACCGCATGATCTTGCTGTTAGGAAAATAGTCATGATTTTCTAATTGCAAGGTGAAGCCGTAAATGTCGATGTCATAGGATCGATCATCCGACTCCAAGGTTCCACGCCAAGGAGAAAAGTCGGTAAAGAAGCCCGCTCTTAGCCGGTACTCGTCCGTCAGACTGTATTCTCCGCCAACCTTCACGTTAGCGACGTTACGAGCGGCGATGTCATGCCTAAATTCAGGGATGTAGTACGTGACGTCAAGCTCGGTTGCCCATGAATTCTTTTCCTCCCAACCCAAACCGGCTGCGAGTTCCCATCCACGGCCGGTGTTTGTAGTGTTTCTACTCCCGATACTGACGGATTGACTTCCGCCGCTGATGATGCCGCTGTTGATCAAGCTTGAGTCAGTTTTCTCGCTGATTCGTATTGTCGGCGTAAATGCACTGAGTCCAAGGTGAAGCCCTCCAAATTCCGCTTTCGTTCCGAGCAGGAAACGGGTTCCCCAAAATGTCACTTTTTCTTTACTGATCCTGGACTCGGACCCGGTAGCACCCGTAGCGGTAAGAGTCAAATTCATGAGCGAATCGAGATCAGTTGTTGAATAAAGAATGAAAGCCGAGGTGCCTACAGAAATACTCTCATTCAGACGTACCCCGTAACTGGGACCCAAGTATATGTTGCGCTCGGAAAAAGAATCTCTCTCGTAAAAATCCTGATGGGTAGGTCCCAAGAGTTGACTGGCATAGTTGGCACCAACAGCGAAGCTATCCTCAACGTTAATATCACGAGGGACATAGACGCCAAAGCCCACGGTGCCACGATTTCCGAGACTTTTCGCCAGTGAAAAGGTACTTGGAGTAGCTTGAATCTGCTTCTCATCGAGATTTGCGGAGCCACCGGTGCCTGTTGTCGGTTCGATCACGATGAAGTTCTCAGCCCGCGAGTGCTCGTAGCTGTAAACGTTGCCGGTGGCATTGATATAGGTGCGGTCGAGG
Source organism: Deltaproteobacteria bacterium (assembly GCA_021847245.1). Lineage (GTDB taxonomy): Bacteria > Desulfobacterota > Desulfuromonadia > Geobacterales > Geobacteraceae > Geobacter. The sequence continues at coordinate 4,545 of JAJZUC010000025.1, forward strand.
AAGCCGAGGCCGGCTGGGTTGTACCACCCGGCTGTGGCATCACTTGCCAATGCGGTAAAAGCGCCTCCGAGGCCAAAGGCTCGGTCGCCAATAGTGACCGGGTTAAGATTGACGACCTGGGCGGTAGCGGGGGCGGCGGCAAGGACAATTGAAAATAAGACTAGCAAAGAAGTATGGACATTTCTCAAAATTGCTCTCCGAATAGACAGACATGGGCAATATTCTCTTTTCACATCCACCTCCCTTGACGGTAGACTGGGGGGAAATAAGCTCGCACCCTTCTATTTAATTTTAGAAAGCCCGCAGTCTCTTCCCATATTTGAGCATCACTGCCGATTACTCACTTATAACAGCAAGCGCCGCAATCCTCTATGAAGCCTTGACTTTTGCAATAGGAGATGTTCTTGTTTGGCTCAAACCGCAACATGCGTCCCGTACTACTGCATAAATCATATGTCTCGTCTGGGCAGCATGAATATATGGCATAGGGAGCATAACTGTCCTGTGTAATGCAAACTCCTTTATCAGAGCTAGTATTGGACGTAGAAGCACTGGAAAAGTTATTATTACTACTGAATGACCCGGTTGACGGTGGAGGTATGGATGGGACAGGCACAGATGGAGTATTATCATTGATTTGTAGCATCTGTAACCCGTAAGTTATTTCCGCCTTACAAATTTTCTGAGCATTGCTTATCTCATATTTTTCGATACCATCAATACGTGAAGTGCTATCGGCGGTTAGACTTCCAGGGAGTTTTTTGATAATAGTCCCTGATGTTTGCTCTTCTATTTCTGTGAAGTAGCAGCCATTAAGTAAACGGGTGCAATCAATAGAAGCATGTATCACAGGCGGATTAGTTGGCACAAAAAGCCTCATACTAACAGCATCATCTTTTTGCTGAACTGCGGCGAGGTAATTCTTTGTTATCGGTTGAGCTAAACAATCTGAATTCAACGACAATCTTGCAAAATAAATCCCGTTGATATCAGGCGGCGACAAGGAGTTCCCTAGGTCATCAGGTAATGTAGTGTTGTTCAAACTCGCATTCAAGTGCTGCTGAGCTTTGATCGGGTCACATGGCACCCGGACATTCTTTGATCCGTTCTCGGCAAATACTCCACTCTTGTTGAGCGATACAAAGAGTTCCATCAATTTACGGTCTTTCGTGAATTCATTAGGATCCAGATTAAGGTCAACCGCTGCTCCAGTAATCTTTTGAGTGATATTTGGAGTAATGGAAATCCCGTTATTCGGTTTACCGTCTTGATCCAATGACAACAGAAGAGCGGCTATGTTTGTTACAACTGGATTCCTCTCGTCAACAGCCCCGGAAACCAAATCAACCGGCGTCACCTTTTCTTTACCCTTTACACTCCCAAGAGCAACATCTCCGACAGAAAACGAAACGTCTTCTCCCTCTCGATATTGAAATGTTCCCTCTTTGTCAGTGGTTCCAGAGAGACTGGCGGTCTTGTATGCCAATCCCTCAACTGGGCTGTCGATAAATTTACCAGTCTTGACCACTGCGGCAGGTGTATTTGATGGAGCTGAACCACCTCCGCCACCACTGCAACCAAATCCTGTTAAGACAAGAATGACCGTAAGTACTCGCAATGTTTTCATGGTGTTACCTCCTTTGTAGCAAATTGACATCGATACGCTTTGGGAAAAATGGACCACTGCTCTGTATTGCTCCGGGTTTTGTCTTTCGGAAATTCGCCCCCTGCAGCGCAGGAAACCCACGGTTCCAGACCGTGTTCAATCGAGCAGTCGCTACCTGCGCACAACACCGCTTAAGGCAGCGACATAGAAAACGGAGATCACCCAGCCACTTACGATGAGCCACCAACGATAGAGACATAATAATTCGACCCGCCACCCCGAATATTCAGCATTGGGCGAATGGTCCGTGGGCAACCAGTAATCTGCGGCCTGGAGATCAACCACCGGCAGGAAGGTATCGACGGCGTAGACAAGCGAGTAGAAACCCAAGTCGCTTGTAATCCCCTTGAGTTCTTGATCATCGGATAGACTAACGACTTGTGCGGTTTGGTAGATATAGTTCTTATCTTTATCTTTGGTAGACACCATGACTTTGTTGCTAAAACCCGCATAGAACAGCCCCCACCCAATGAGTATGAAGAAGAGTCCGATATTCGCTGCCCTTGAGGGCTTGTACCCGTAGCAAACCAAGGCGCCGAAGAGAACACGTATTAACCAGGTGATAGTTCCCTGGCTTTGGCGGTGGCCGCCCCTCGGAGGACATCGCCTGTCGAGCCATTTGGCCCAAGGCCAACGAACCGGCAAACGCCTCTGCGCCCTGTTCTTCTCTATGAGGACCTCTTTGGCCTCTTCTTCATAACCACTTCGTTTGAGCACTGTTGCCAGATGTTCGAAAGGCTGGGTACGGAAATCACGTGGTAAACCCAACCACTTTTCGCGTCGTTGCTTTAATCCTTCGGGACTCAGCTCTTTCAGAAACTGGTACTCGAAGCCGTTGATTTGCAGCTTATCCTTGCCGGGCCAACTTCCCTCCTCATCCTCAAGAACTCCGACCCTTGCTGAGTCCAGAAAGAGTTCGGCACAAGATTGATCTCTAATCTTCATCCAAGTAAAATGCATCCCTATGTTGGCGTTCTGAAGGGAGACTATTCCATCGGCGTGGAAGCCATCCTTGAACTCGGCGCACCCTGCGATCTTCACGCCATTGGCATGAAAGGCATAACGCTTCCCGTCCCCGCCCAAAGACTCCTGCCCCGGATTCTTTTCCCGATTGTTGATAAACTCCCCCTTCGAACAGTCAAGAGAACCCCCGATCACGGCATGGTCTATTCGAACTTCGCCCTGAGACACAAAATTATCCATATTGGCGCTGCCCGCCACCTTCATCTGCATGGCTCGTAGGGTAAACCCTCCTTCGTTTATAATTGTCCCTTTTGACAAATTGAGGTTTCGTCCTGTCGATGCATCATTGAGCATGACCTCGCCCTCTGCCTTAAACTGTTTAATGAGGTAGATGCTCCCACCGACTTGCAGCTTACCCGCAGAGATTGCAAAACGTTCATTTTCTCCAAGGGGCGGGGCCTTGAACGTGCCATGTTCACAATTCAGATAACTGCCGATTCTGGTGTCGTCCAGACAGACTCCCCCTATAGCTGCAAATTTCTTCCCGTCCATCTCCACCTTGCCGTCTATGGACATGTTATCCGCCATAAGCGCATTAAAGGAGTCGTTCTCAACGCTGCTTGGTTTATCTGATTTGAACTGTCCATTGGTGCAGATAAGATCCATGCCCAGCCTAGCCCCCCTGAGGCTGACGAGACCTTCGGCCATAAAATTGCCACCAGCGCTGCTCCTTAGGAAGACAGACCCTTTGACATCCGTGCCGTTGGCCTTCAGTGCCCACCCATCCCGGTTCAGGTATTTGCTATCAGTGCAATCGAGGTTTCCGCCGATTGAAGAATAAGAGATGTCAGCGTAACCATCTTTCGCCTCGAAGTTTTTCAAGTACACGGTCCCCCTCACCCGGATGCCTTCACAGTAAAGGAGCGGCGAGTCCTTCAGGGAGTTTGCCAGATGGCTGTTGTAGAAGCTGAGGTCTGCGCCGATGTCCGCCCGCGGCAGGCGAACGGTCCCGTAAGCCTTGAAGCCGTCGCAGAAAAAGATATTGCCCTGCACGCGCAACCGATCGCCGTGGATGGAGTTTGCCCCCTTGTGATGATACTTCCCATCGGCGGAATCCAGGTCTCCGTCAATAAGTGCGCCGGTCAGCCGAGTCTCACCATAGACCTCAATACCGTTCATGATGAGGCTTCCCTTGACGTGCATCCCCTCGCCGTTGAAGGCGCAGGCGAGATGATGCCTGACATCGCCCTCGCAGGCGAGGCGACGACCGGTCGTTTTGCCAGGATGATTCGATCCATGGGGCCTGACTGTGAATTCGCCTTTGGTGCAATTGAGATTTACACCGATGGTTGTATCACCGAGATGGACGCCCCCTGTCGCGGTGAACCCACCACATAAGAATAGACTGCCCTCAACCTTTGCTCGCTCAAGAACCAGGGCGTATGAATGCAGCGTGCTGCCCCGGCAATCTCTGCAACCGGTAATCATGGTGGTCTCCTGCTGGTCGCCCTGATTACCGAAGTGCCCTCTGACACAGGATAGATCCCCCTTGATTGCCGCTTCCATAAGACTGACCGGTCCTTCGGCCCGGAAACCTTCAGCCAGTCGTACATCCCCGGAAACGGTCAGGCAATCGGCATCTATCCTGGCTGTCCGAGAGCCGGACAGATCCAAATTAGGAATGGATGAGTGGCGAAAATCGAGAGGTTCAGGAATGAATGAAGCATTCACGCAAGGAAATGTCGATGGAGATTTCAAGCTCGTCAAGTTTTAGTTGCCCTTCGATCTTTGCACCCCGGATACGAAGGCCGTGGGGCTTGAGTTCATTGACCTTGCTAGGATCTGTGCAGAGCCCGCGAATGAAGCCTGCTCTGATGGTGCGCTCCCCCCATCCTGTGGCCTGAGCCAAATTCTCTTTTTCTTCTTTGCCGAAGTCAGCCACATGTCCATTGCGGAGGAGGTGCAATGCTTTGCTTTCAGCTTCGGACAGGTTTTTCAGTATTTTCTCTGCAATCTCGCCAAGTGTCATCATATTCGGGCACTCCCTCTCTAACTCCAGCACCACAAACCATGCCGCGGACAACTCCAACTCAACTGTGGAACCTGGGAGGGGACTCGTCTCAACTTCGGTCATCAGGTGTTGAGATGCGCCGCTTCGATCTTTATACTGATCTTCTACACGTAAATTTTAAATAATCTTCTGTATCAAGTAGTTACAATGCAAAGCAGAAAGGAGAAAGAAAGCCTGCACGTGTTCGTGGAGCGCTTCTGTAGATTAAGAATTAACAATCAAAACAAATGCTAACATTGGCGGGACGGGATTCAATATGCCGAACGTACAATTAATTTTCGCCCAAACGGCTTAAGCTGATGGCTTAATACCGTGGGCAAGTTCTTTTTTTCAGGTAATCGCAACGAGGGGAAACAGGGTAGGGCTGGTGCTGTCGAGTAAATAAGTGATTTCAGGCAGATGAGGTTGCGTGGTTCCTGAACTTCAGGGCCAGTGGCGCCAACTGTGCTCGGCTGGTTATATTGGCCTTTTTGAAGATGCGGCTCAAGTGGGTTTTGACGGTGCGTTCGCTGATGTTGAGTTGCGTGGCGATTTCTCTGTTTTTGCACCCCTCAGCGATGAGGAGCACGATCTCTTGCTCTTTTTTGCTGAATCTTTCACATCCCGCAAGGGTTATTGATAGGGGGGGATTGTGGAGCAACGCCTTGAGCTTGACGTTGTCGACCCAGACCTGGCCGTCGCGGATTGCATGCAAAGCTTTATGGAAGAGTTCGCTGCCGGTGTCGGTTGAAATCACACCATGCAGTTTGTGGGTGAAAAGGAGTCTGACAACCTCCTCTTCGGCCAAGCCGGTGTCGATCAGGATGACTTTCGCGCCACTCCACGAGACCGGTAGGGATTCTTCCAGGGCGGGGGCATCGACGAGAATCTTGTCAGGCTCAAATCCGGTGCTTTTGTCCAGATTGTGGGGCACCATCGTCTTGTAGGTTCCAGCGTCCTTCTCCATGAATTCCTGCAATGCTTCGCAGAGGATCCGGCTGCTCAGGTTGATCAAAACTTTCATCCGCGGCGTTTCCGAGATGCCGTCCATTTTGCCTCCCAGTTGCCCTCCCAGACCGAACGCAACGATAGTTCGCTTGCAAGTGCGGACAGCGCTACAGATAGAACAACTCATGGAGAACTATAACTCCTTACAATCGTAATTCAAGGGGCAAAATGAGTGGCGACCAACAAAAGGGCGCAGTGTCAGGTTTCCAAGATGGTAAGATGAGGGGAATTGCCGAGCAGGGGGGGACTCGATCCCCTCTGCCCTCTATCGTGATGTCATGACATCCAGGACGAAATCCGGAGCCGCACGGCGGTAGTATCTTAGTCTGTTCAATAACTTTGAACGTTCAAAATTTTTGAACGATAGATTTTATTGAACAAGGTATAGTTTGGGCATCTTTATCAAGACCGCTCTTGAAGTTCACGAATACTCATCACAAGAAATTGCTCGATCCGCTGAAGACTCTTGTTGAACGGTCGCCGTTCTCCACTCAGCCACTCTTGGAGTTGATCGGGATGGCGATTCATCTGCCTGCCCAGTTCGATCAGGGTAAGGCCCTTCACTTTCTTGTACCACGCAAGCCGGTCGATAGTATCATCAGGACAATCAAACGGAATGTACCCTAGAAAATCGATGATTTTCGGGTTATATTGCAGTTCCGGTTCGACGCCATGTTCCCAGTTCCAGATGGTGGACTCAGTGACACCGATGATCTCGGCAACCTCACGTTGGAGGAGACCGAGATCCATTCGTTTTTTCCTGATGTACTCGCCGATGGTCAGGGGATGCTCGGGATAACCGGGAAGTGGCTGTTTTTGCAGGGTAATGGCGATTGAAAAAGTGTGGCGGCGGGAGAGCGAAAAGTAGGAAAAGGTGCACACACCCCTGCCCCTGCGGCTACCTGGGCGACCCCCTCCATCCCTGCTCCTGCACCCCCCTCATGGTTCAGCGCTACCGCTCCCGCATCTCGGGGCCGCTGCTCGACCGGATCGACATCCATATCGAAGTCCCGGCCGTCAAGTACCGCGAGCTGGCCGAGCGGAGCGAAGGAGAGAGCTCCGGCGCCATCGGCAGCCGTGTGGAGCAGGCTCGCGAGGTCCAGCGGGAGCGCTTCCGCGGCACCAAAGTCCACAGCAACGCCCAGATGACCCCCCGTTTCATCAAGAAGTTCTGCGAGCCTGACGCCGCCGGCAGCCGGCTACTGGAACTGGTCACCGACCGCCTGGGGCTCTCGGCCCGCTCTTACAGCCGCATCCTCAAGGTTGCCCGCACCATTGCCGACCTGGCGGGAAGCGACTCCATCCGGGAGCAGCACATCGCCGAGGCGATTCAGTACAGGAGTCTGGATAGGAAAACGAGCTAAACGCTCGGAGTTATCGATACAGTCGTCGGCGCGGCCTTTTCATTAACTTGGTTTTCTTTCATGTAACCATTGGTCCACAGACTCAAGGGGTTCAACTTCTTCGATAAGACCAAGCAAACCATGCTGCGCTCCCCGCAACGTCCAGAGTTCAACCTGAAAGGAATGCGCCACGCCGATCTCAAGCCGTTTTTGCCGCATCTCCCCTTATAGAGCGCCACCCGCCAGTTGTGGAGATTGCGCAAGTTTGGATTCATCAAAAGGTCGCCGGCACGTACTGCTACTACCTCACCCAGCTTGGTCGCAGTGTTTTGCCACCCCCTGCCGTTTGGCCGAGGAGACCATTGTCCCGACCCTTGCCTGACAAAGTCTGCTCAGCTTTTGTAAAAAGTAGAGTCGTAAGAGACTGTATACCCCCGCCCATTCAGATGGTCAATTACCTCCCGTATATGCTCGTATCCCCGCGTCTTCAGCTCCGTTTTCCCGAGGGGGAGGGGGATGGAGCGGCGGTCGTGGGCGATGAGGTGAACATTGGCCTTCTTAGTGGCAATGTCTGTCGCGAGCATTGCCAGTGAGCCCGGGAGGTCCTCCAGCTCCACCTTGAGCTTCAGATAGCGCCCTGCTGCCACGAGACCCCGCTCTACCACCATGGCGATGGTCCTGACGTCGATGTTTTCCCCGACAGGACGCAGAGTCTTGCCGCTCAGCCCCCGTACCCGGGTGTTCAGCAAAGCTGCCAGGGTCATCGCCCTTGCCCCTTCCACCAGTTGCTTGGTCCGCTCCAGGACGGCCACGATCGCCTGGGCGATCTCCTCCTCTTCCACCAGCACTACCTCGTCCACGAAGGCCTGGACGATGGGAAAGGTGTTCTTCCCCACCCGTTTCACCGCAATGCCGTCCGCTAGGCTCACCGCCAGGGGAGTCTCGACAATCCGCCCTTTTTTCAGGGAATAGTGCATGGAGGGCGCGGCAGCGGACTCCACGTCGATCACCCGGACGTGGGGATGGGTCTCCTTTATGGCCGTGGCTATGCCGGAAATCAGCCCGGCGCCGCCGATGGGGACGATAAGATTCGCAAGGTCCGGGAGCTCTTCCAGCACCTCCAGGCCGATGGTTCCCTGACCGGCCATGACCAGCGGGTCGTCGAAGGGGTGGACGAACAAGGCGCGGCTCGCCTTTTCCGCCTCACGGGCCGCCGCATAGGCCTCGTCAAAGTTGTGGCCGGCCAGTACCACGTCGGCGCCGTAGTCCCTGGTGGAAAGGACCTTCTGGGGCGGGGTGCTCTCCGACATGAAGACCGTTGCCTTGACCCCCAGCAGGTCGGCTTAGAAGGCAACTCCCTGGGCATGGTTTCCCGCCGATGCGGTGATTACCCCGTTCGCCAGGTCTTCTCTTTTCTGGACGGTCATGAAGTTGAGGGCGCCGCGTATCTTGAAGGCACCGGTCCGCTGCAGGTTCTCGCACTTGAACAAGATTGGCACCCCCAGCATTTCGCTGAAGTGATGTGAAGGAATCAGCTCGGTGCGGCGCACCCATTTCTTCAGCCGGTTGGCGGCTTCTTGGATCAGACTGTAAGAGAGCATAAGATCCTCGATAGAGGAGGCGTTGAAAAATGTTGTGGTGATTACCGCACCTGCAAGGGGGGGCGACGTTCAGCCTTTGGGATAGATTGAACCCTTAGGCTTGGACAGCCGGCATCGAGCAAATCAGAAAAGAGCTGAAGGCATGATAATCAGGCGGGAACCCCTTCCGGATGCTCGCTCCCCGTGCGGTATCTCTGGGTGGATTCGCCTATGGCGATGACTTCTCCCTTGTCGTTGATGACCTCGGCAGTGGCCACATAGATCTTTCGCCCGCCGGCACGTTTGCGTCCGATTGCCTGGATGATCCCCCCTGAGGCCTGGCCGGTGAAGCTGGTGGTGAGCGACAGCGTTACCGCTTTTCGCACATGACCGGGTCTGGTGCAGTAGCAGCCGGCATAACCGCAGACGCAGTCAATCAGGGTAGTGATGACACCGCCATGCAGCACTTTGGATCGGTTCATGTGCTGGTGGCCGATCTCCAGTTCCACGACGGCATAATCGAGGCTCCATTCCACCAGGCGAAAGCCGACGAGATTGCGGAATCCGCTCTCGATATCATGTATCATCCCGTCATCCCGTGTTTGATGCATGTACTACCTCGTAAGTTTGTGATCGATGTTTTCACCGGGCAAAGTAGAGATCATGGAGCTGGTCGAGGTCGACCTTGTCGGCCTCCTGGGAGAGGATGACGCGGCCCGTCTGCATGAGGTGGACCTGGTCGGCGACCTTTACCGCCATGTGGGTGTTCTGCTCCACCAGGACGATGGTGTTTCCCTCCGCTTTGAGCTGGCCGAGGATGGTGAAGATCTCCTGGACGATGACCGGTGCAAGCCCCAGGGAGGGCTCGTCGAGGAGGATCACCTTGGGCTCCGCCATGAGCCCCCGCCCCATGGCGAGCATCTGGGACTCGCCTCCCGAGAGGGAGCCGGCCACCTGGGTACGCCGCTCCAATAGTCTCGGGAAGAGGCCGTAGACCCGCTCCAGGTTGGCCCTGGTCCTTTTGCGCTGCTTCTTTGGGAACGCCCCCATGATGAGGTTCTCCTCCACCGTCATGTCGCGAAAGATGAGCCTTCCCTCCGGGATCATCACGATCCCCTCCTGGGCCATCTCCCAGGTTTTCGTGCCGGAGAGCGCCCGGCCGTTAAGGGTGATCCTCCCCTGGGTGACCGGAACGAGCCCCATGACGGCGCGCAGAAGCGTGGTCTTGCCGGCGCCGTTGGGGCCGATGATGCAGGTGAGCTTCCCCTCGGGAATGGCGAGGGAGAGGTCCCAGAGGATGTTGATGGAGCCGTAGCCCGCCCGAAGATCGCTAATCTCAATCATGACCGCCCCCCGTATAGCTTCTTATCACCTCCGGATCGCTGAAGACCTCCTGCGGGGTGCCGTCGGCGATCAGCTGGCCGTAGTTCAGGACGCAGACCCTGGGGCAGAGGTTGGAGATGGTCTCGATGTCGTGCTCGATGATCAGGATGCTGATCCGGTACCTCGCGTGGAGTTCCGTCAGGGTCTTCATGAAGGAGCGCTTGCTGGCGGTCTCAAGCCCTGCCAGCACCTCGTCCAGGAGAAGGAGCCTGGGGTCGGTCGCCAGGGCCTTCCCCACCTCCAGGGCCTTCAGCTCCGAGAGGGAGAGCTCCGTGGCCGCGTCCCGGTCGGCCTTGTCCGAGAGGTGGAGAAAGGAGAGGATCTCGTCCACCTTCGCCTCGTCCACCCTCCCGGCACCGAAGCGCTGGGCCACGAGGAGATTCTGCCGCACGGTGAGCTCGTGCATCGGCTGGGGGATCTGGAAGGTGCGGCCGATCCCCATCCTGGCCCTCTTGTACATGGGGGCCTTCAGGATGTCGGCCTCCTCGAAGGAGGCCCTTCCTGCGGTCGGCCTGACCAGGCCTGAGATTGCGTTGAACAGGGTGGTCTTGCCGGCGCCGTTTGGCCCCACAAGCCCCACCACCTCCTGGGCGCCGATCGAAAGGGAGACCCCCTTTACGGCGGTAAGGCCTCCGAACTGCACGGTAATGGCGTCTAGTCTCAGCATACCGACTCCGTTCGCGGGTCGCGGCACCCCCTTGGCTGCCGCACCCACTGAAGTTTCTTGGCGAGAAGGGGGATGAGGCCATCGGGGGCAAAGAGGATCATCACCCCCAGAAGCACGCCGAAGATGATCTGATGCCCCGAGGGGATGAGACTCTTGAAGACGAGCTGGTCGACCGTGTAGACCACCACCGCCCCCACCAGGGGGCCGGTGAGGGTGCGGTAGCCGCCGAAGATGGCCGCCACCACCGGGAGCATGGTCCAACCGCTGCTGAACGCATAGTCGGGCTCCAGGAAGTTGATGCAGTGGGCGTTGAACGCCCCCACCACCCCGGTCATGAAGGCGGAGAGAAAGAGCATCAGGGCCTTGAGAAGGGTGCTGTGCACCCCCACGACGCGGGTGGCGTCCTCGCTGTCGTGCATGGCGCGCAGGGCATAGCCGTAGTAGCTGTTGCGTATCCGGGCATAGACCAGGGCGAAGAGAAGGACGATGGTGACGATCACCAGATACCCCCCGACCTTGCTGCCGAAGTCGTAGCCCAGCACCCTCGGGAGGGTGGGGATCCCGAGAATCCCCCCGGCTCCGCCAGTGATGGTGGTGAACTCGGTGGCGAGGATCTTGAAGATATGGGCGTAGGCCAGGACCGCCAGGGCGAAGTAGGGGCCCGAGAGGCGAAGGGCCGGCAGGACCGCAACCGCGGCGACCGCGGCCCCTGCCCCCCCGAGGAGCATGGCGGCAAAGACCGGCACCCCGAGCTTCATCGTCACGATGGCCGAGATGTAGGAGCCGACCCCGAAGAAGGCGGCATGGCCGAAACTGACCATCCCCCCGAGGTTCCCGAGAAGCGCCCAGGCGAGCGCCACCCCGGCGATGATGAGCGCTGCCACCAGGATGCTCATCACGTAGTTGTTCCCCGCAAGGGCGAACGGCACCACTCCGTAGAGAACGATCACCAAAAGCGGAATCAGCACGCGCACTCTCATCCTCGCCTCCTTGCAGCGCCGAAGAGTCCATTCGGCAGAACGAACAGCACCAGGAGAAAGAGCGCCATGCCGGTCAACTCCTGGATGGCCGAACTGTAGAGGGTCACGGTCAGGGCCTCCACGACCCCGATCAGGACCGCCCCGACCAGAACGCCGGGAATCGAGCCTATTCCCGCCAGGACCGTGATGATGAAGGCCTTGGTGGTGAGTGAGGCGCCCAGGGCCGGCTGGATCACGCCGGTGGAGTAGATCGCTACCCCGGCCACCGAGGCGAGGATCCCGGCCACCACAAAGGAGACCACCTCGGTGCGGTGGGGATTTATTCCCATGAGCTTCGCCGCGTCCCGGTTGGAGGAGACCGCCCGCACCGCCCTGCCGTACCAGCTGCGGGAGAGCCACCACCAGAGCGCCGCCACCAGCACCATGCTCGCCACGAAGAAGCCGAGCTCGCTCCGCATGCTGTAGAGGGGGCCGAGGACCACCGGCTCCTGGAAGCCGGGGGCAGAGGTTGAGTGGATATCGGCCGACCAGATGATGAGGGCCGCATTGGTGAGGATGATGCCGATGCCGAAGGTAAGTATCAGCGAGTTCAACTCCCGGTTTCTGGAGATGCGGGAGACCAGGAAGTAGACGACAACGGCGATCAGGCAGGCCACCACAAGGGCGAGGGGCGTTGCCAGGAGCGGGTTCACGGCAAGCCTGTTCTCCATCACGTAGGCCATGTAGGCGGACAAAAGGACCATCTCGCCGTGGGCGAGGTTGATGATCTTCATGGTCCCGAACACCAGGGCGAGCCCCAGGGCGATCAGGGCGTAGGAGCCTCCGGAGAGAAGGCCCGAATAGAGCGACTGCAGGATGAGGGCTGTCATGCGTGTGCCTCCGAATCGGCTGCTGCGGGTTACGGCGCGGTAGAGAAAGACCCCTAACCGCGCCTTGTTGCTCCTACCAGGGGACTGCCGGATAGTTCATCTTCCCGGTGGCGCTCTCTTTGGGCCAGACGATGATGATCCTGCCGTTCTGGTGCTGTCCCATCCTTTGCTGGAACAGGGGATTGTCGCCGTTCTTGTCGAATGCGACCTGGCCTATGAGGGTGTTGAGACGGGTCCTGCGCACCTCATCGGCAAGCCCTCCCTTTGCCAGGGTCCCCTTCGCGTCGGCACGCTTGATAGCCTCGCACAGGATCTGGGCCTGCACGTAGCCGAACTGTCCCAGGTAGTCAGGCTCCTTCCTGTAGAGCCTCTTGTAGGAATCGGCGAACTCCTTTCCCTCGGCAGTCCTGAACCCGGCAGGGTAGGGGAGCATGGCGGTACCGTAGACATTCGGCATGAGATCGGGAAAGTCGGCGGCCATCTTGGGGGTGGCGAGGGACCAGACACCCACCACCGCCTTGACGGTGGCCGGTCTCAGCACCTTGGCGGCCCGGAGGATCCCCACGTAGTCGTTTTCGTAGCCAACCATGGCGATGGCCTCGGAACGGTCCTGGAGCTTCACCTTGTTGATGATCGGCTTGAAGTCGGTGATGGTGGGGTCGAACGGATGCATCGCCACCTTGGCCTTCCTGGCGCGCATCGCTTTGGCTACGTCGTTGGCCAGTTCCGTGGTTGCCTCCTTGGTGGAATAGACGATCGAGACGGACTTGATACCCATGTCCGTGAAGAGCCCTGCCATGGCCTTGGTGTAGCCTGCGCTGCCGTTGGTGCGGAAGAAGTGCTTCAGCCCCCGGGCGGTGAGCTCGTTTCCGACCCCGCCGGAAGTCATGTAGACGAGCCCCGCCTTGTTTGCGGCATCGGAGGCCGGGCCGATAATGTTCGAGCCGTACCCCCCGGTAATGGCCACCACCCCCTGGGAGGCGAGCTTTTCCACCGCGGCCACCGCCTTGGCGGGCGACGACTCGTCGTCAATGGTAACCAGTTTCACCTTGTGGCTCGGGTTGTGCCTGTTGAATATCTCCACCCCGACCGTGATCCCTTCGAGGGTGCCGTTGCCCACCCGGGCAAGGGAGCCGGTAAGGGGGAGTTCCGCCCCCAAGAGGAATTCCTTTGCATCGGCAGTGGAAAGCCCGGGTGCAAGGAGGAGCAGGAGTGCAACTATCTGTCTGAGTATCGATTTCATCGCCGTCTCCATTTCAGTATTGAGAGAAACAAGGATGCAGACACGCTGGATGCTTATCAACCTTCCGCAGCGCGGATCATGTTGCGGGCGATCACCAGCTGCTGAATCTGGCTGGTCCCCTCGTAGATCCTGAAGAGGCGCACGTCGCGGTAGAACCGCTCGACGGAGTAGTCGCTGACGTAGCCCGAACCGCCATGGACCTGCACCGCCCGATCCGCCACCCTGCCGCACATCTCCGAGGCGAACAGCTTGCAGCAGGAGGCCTCGGTCCCGACGTCCTTTCCCTGGTCGCGGCGCCGTGCGGCATCCAGCACCATGTTGCGCGCGGCGTAGATCTCCGCCTTGCTGTCGGCAAGCATCGCCTGGATGAGCTGGAATTCCGCGATCGGCTTGCCGAACTGTTTTCTGTTCATGGCGTAGTGGAGGGCGTCGTTGAGCATCCGTTCCGCCGCCGCGACGCAGACGGCAGAGATGTGGAGGCGTCCCTTGTCGAGCACCTTCATGGCCGTCTTGAAGCCGACCCCCTCTTTGTGACCGATGAGGTTTGCGGCGGGAACCCGGCAATCCTCGAAGATCACGTCACAGGTGTGGGCCCCCTTCTGTCCCATCTTCTTGTCGATCTTCCCCAGCGAGAGCCCGGGGGTGCCGGCTTCCACGATGAAGGCGGAAATGCCGCCGGCGCCTTTGTTGTTCGGGTCGGTGCGGGCCATCACGGTGAAGATGTCCGCTTCAGGGGCATTTGTGATGAATCTCTTGGTCCCGTTGATCACGTACTGGTCTCCGTCGCGCCTCGCGGTGGTGCGCAGGGAGGCGGCGTCGGAGCCGGCGTCCGGTTCGGTGAGCGCGAATGCGCCGATGATCTCGCCGGCGGCGAGCTTCGGCAGGTAGTAGTGCTTCTGCTCCTCGGTGCCGTCAATGACGATACCCTGGGCGCCGATGCCGTTGTTCGTCCCGATCAGGGAGCGGAAGGCCGGCGAGGTTTTCCCCAGCTCAAACGCCACCATGACCTCCTCCTCCATGGTCAGCCCGAGCCCCCCGTACTCCTCCGGGATGGCGAGGCCGAAGAGGCCCAGCTCCTTCATCTCCTGCACCAGTTCCGCCGGGATCTCATCCGTCTCGGCCACCTGCTCCTCGTAGGGTACCAGGCGCTCCTTCACATAACGGGTTACGGTTTCCAGCAAGACATTGAGTGTTTCCTGATCCCTGACCATTGTTCATTCCTTTCTTTTGGCAGAATTAGTGACGCCGGTACGCTTCGGCCTGAACGTTTCTCACGAGAGCAACGAGGTGGGGGCCGATGTTGTCCTCGAGCATGTGCCGGCGAAGCTGGAAGGCGGGGCCGCCGCAGTTGAAGGCAAAGACTTCGGAGCCGTCGGCGGGGACGAAGGGGACGGCGACGGCGTTGACATCCTTCTGCCAGTCCCCCACCGAAAGGCAGAAGCCCCTGTCCTGGTACTCCCTCAAGGCCTGCTCGAAACCGGCCCTGATCTTCGGCCAGTCGCTTCCGTTGCGCACGCGGAGCTGGTCGAGAAGGTGGTCGCGCTCCCTGTCCGGCAACCCGCACAGGTACGCCCTTCCCATGGCGGTGGTGGCGATCGGGATATGGGAGCCCACGTCGAGGCGCAGGGTGAAGGAGGTAGCGCTGCAGCGGCAGTTTTCGACGTAGACCATCTCATGGCGGTCGCGGGCACCTATGGCGACCGAGGCCTGGGCGTGGTCGGCGAGTTCATGCATCATGGGGCGCGCGATCTGGCGGATCTCCATGTTGCCGAGGAGGGAATAGCCCAGGGAGAGGACCGCCGTTCCCAGATAGTACTTCTCCAGGTTCTTCGAGTGCTTGAGGTATCCCAGCTCGGTCAGGGTAGCGGTCAGGCGCGAAACCGTCGACTTGGGAAGGCCCGTGCGTCTTGCGATCTCCTGATTTCCCAGGAAACGTTCGCCGGGCCTGAACGAACGCAATACCTCGAACCCCCGGGCCAACGAAGTGATGAAGTGGCGGCTCCTGTCCGAAGTCCCTTTGACTGTGGCTTCCGGGCCGTCCGGCTTTTCCTGGTTCTCTGCCGCCATCTCCCTGCTCCTCTTGTCAGGTTCATGAAACAAACGCTGTTTGCATATACGATACATGGTGTCCCATGGGCTGTCAACCAGAATAATAAAATTTTATTCTACAATGCGGAACTGTTGAGGGCGGGGCCGGAGTGTCCTGTCAGCCGGCTGGAATACGGATTCGTAGCAATTGTCCCGTATTGCTGGCTAATTACGGGATGGTAAAATTATTTCGAGTCCTTCGGAAAAAATATTTACAAAGGGAACCCCATGCGTTATTCTTGAAATAAGTAAAAATAAATTTTGCAATGCAAAATAGCTTGGCCTGCCTCGCTAAGAGGCTACGGCGAGTAGTAAAACATCGTTTTTTCAAGTCGTTCCTGTCGGATTCAGGCTCAATGCAGGCAGTAACCGGGCGTCGGAGAAACGAAAGAGAGGTATCCCATGGAAGCAACGCGAGAGATCTACTGGAACGTCGGCCACGGGGTGGTCTGGCCCATGTATCTGCTGGGCCTCATCGCCCTGGGGGTGTGCACCTGGGGATTCTGGCAGCGCCTCCCCGTCTACCGGCAGGGAAAGTCGCTGAACCGGCTCGACCGGTTGCCGGAGCGGATCTTTCTCATGCTGAGGCAGATGCTCGCCCAGACAAGGGTGCTCAGGGTGCTCGACCCCGGCTTTCTCCACGCTCTCTTCTTCTGGGGATTCGGCCTCCTCTTCGTCGGCACCCTCCTCGTCATGGCCCAGGCCGACTTCAGCCAGCCACTTCTCGGCATCGTCTTTCTCAAGGGGGGCTTCTACAGGCTCTTCTCCCTCGTGCTGGATCTGGCGGGCCTGGTCGCCCTCCTGATGCTCGGGGGCCTTCTCGTGCGCCGCTTCTTCGTCAGGCCGGAGGGGCTTGAGACCAACCGCGACGACTACGTCTTGCACGGGCTTCTCTTCGCCATCCTCGCGACCGGTTTCGTCGTCGAGGGGGTCCGGATGGCGGCCACCGAGATCGGAAAAAACCCGGAGCTCGCCCGCTTCTCCCCCGTGGGCCTGCTGGTCGGCCACCTCTTCACGGGGATGTCGGCTGCCGGCCTCTCCCTCACCCACAAGGTTCTGTGGTGGGTCCACCTCTTCCTCGCCATCGGTTTTGTCGCTGCGATCCCCTTCACCAAGCTGCGCCACATCTTCACCACCAGCGCCAACTACCTCTTCGCCGACCTGGGTCCCAGGGGGGCCATCGCCACCATCGACCTGGAGGACGAAAGCGCCGAGCAGTTTGGCGCCGCAAAGGTGACCGACCTCACCTGGAAGGACATCTTCGACGCCGACGCCTGCACGAGCTGCAAGCGCTGCCAGGACCGCTGCCCGGCCTATGCCACCGACAAGCCCCTCTCCCCCATGAAACTCGTCAAGCAGGTGGGCGAGCTCGCCTTCACCAAGCCCCAGGCGAACCTCGTGGAGACGGCGACCGAGGAGGCCCTCTGGTCCTGCACCACCTGCCGGGCCTGCCAGGAGATCTGTCCGGCCGGCGTCGAGCACGTGAACAAGATCCTGGAGATGCGGCGAAATCTCACCCTCATGGAGGGCTCCTTCCCCGGCGACGAGGTCCGTACTGCCATCGGCAACATCGAGGTGAACGGCAACCCCTTCGGACTGGCCTATGCCGGCCGGGGAGAGTGGGCCGAGGGGCTAGAGGTCTCGGTCGTCTCCGGGGAGAGCGACGTGGAGATCCTCTACTTCGTCGGCTGTTATGCCTCCTTCGACAAGCGGAATCGCGAGATAGCGAAAAGCTTCGTGAGAATCTGCAACGCCGCGGGCGTCAGGGTCGGCATCCTCGGGAAGGAAGAGAAGTGCTGCGGTGAGCCGGCGCGAAAGCTCGGCAACGAATACCTCTACCAGATGGTCGCCACGGAAAACATTGAGGCGATCAAGGCCAGCGGCGTCAGGAAGATCGTCACCACCTGCCCCCACTGCTTCAATACGCTGGGCCGTGATTACCGCGACATGGGGCTCGATGTGGAGGTGGAACACTACAGCACCTACATCGGCGGACTGATCAAAGACAACCGGCTGCAGATCAATCCGGCGGGGTTCGAGTTCACCTACCATGACTCCTGCTATCTCGGTCGTTACAAGGATATCGTGGCCGAGCCGCGTCAGGTGCTTGAGGCTGCCGGCGGGCGGATCACGGAGATGGCGCGCTCCGGTTACGAGAGCTTCTGCTGCGGGGCCGGCGGCGGCAGGATCCTGGCCGAGGAGAGGCTTGGGCACCGGATCAACGAGGAACGGGTGAAGATGGCGGAGGCCACCGGGGTGCCGCTTCTGGTCTCCAACTGCCCCTTCTGCCTCACCATGTTCGAGGACGGCATCAAGACCGGAGAATGCGAGGGAAGACTCAAGGCGCTGGATCTGGCAGAGATCATAGCCGAAAGGATAGGAGGCTGATTATGACATTCAAGGATGTTCTGGTTCATGTCGACAACACGCAACAGTGCACGGCCAGGCTCGACCTGGCTGTTGGTCTCGCCAAGAGGCACCGGGCCCATCTGACCGGGCTTTACGTAATCTCGTACCCCCATTACAGGCCCCGGCACGAAAGCACCGAACTCAAGGCGGCAGAGGCGGAAGCGAGTTTCCGTCAGAAAACCGCCCAGGTGGGAATATCCGCCGAGTGGCTCTGTGTCGACTGGGCGGTTGCCGGAGTGAGCATGACCGAGATCGTCACCCTCCACGCCTACCACAGAGATCTGGTTATCGTCGGCCAGACCCATGAGGGGGATACCCCGCCCGATCTGCCGGAGCGGGTGGTGTCGGGGTCGGGACGGCCGGTCCTCATCGTCCCCTATGCCGGGACGTTCGAGACGGTTGGGGAGCAGGTGATGGTTGCGTGGAAGCCGGGACGGGAGTCGGTCCGCGCGCTCAACGACGCCATGCCGTTTCTGCTGGATGCCCGGCAGGCAACCGTAGTGACAGTGAATTCCTCCGATAGCGGAGAAGATCTCGGCAATGTCTGCACCCACCTGGCTCGCCATGGCGTAACGGCCAAGGGTGAAGAGCTTATGGCGGGAGATATCCCTGTCGGCGACATGCTGCTGAACCAGGCATGGGAAGATGGGAGCGACCTTCTCGTGATGGGAGCCTATACCCACACCATCCGGGGAACATTTGCCATTGGCCAGGTAGCAAGGCATGTGCTCAGACATATGACCATGCCGGTATTGATGTCGCACTGAGGGGGCGCCGGTAAGGAATCGGTCATTATCGTGGGAGCTTCTGGCTGCGCCAGATGCTCCTCAATCCCCTGGTCATCGCTTCCTTTGCCGGGATACTCTGGAGTTTTCTGCACCTGTCGATGCCGGTCATCCTCGATCGCAGCCTGAAGATCGCGACCGGCATGTCCCTCCCCCTCGCCCTGCTCGCCATCGGCGGCTCCTTTTCGCCGGAGAGGCTGCGAGGGGACCTGGTGATGGCAGGCCTCGCCGCAGGCGTCAAGGTCTTACTGCTTCCCCTGATCGCCGCCGGCCTCCTGGTCGCCTTCGGCGTCCGCGGACAGGACCTCGGGATCGGCGTGCTCTTCGCCGCCACGCCGTCGGCGACCGCCACCTATATCATGGCCCACCAGATGCGAGGTAATGCCGAACTGGCCGGTTCGATCGTCATGATGTCGACCCTCCTTTCGGTTTTCTCCTTCACGCTCGCGCTGTACCTGCTTCGCCGCATCGGCGTGTGAGCGTGCCGCATGCCCAGAAGGTCGCAGATACACGATGCCGGATGAGCCGAGTTGACTCAGGCGAAGCTTCTGACGCCCCCCTCTGGGGCGGCTTCCGCCTCGTCGGCGCGATTCGCCCACACTTTCATCGACCCATTGTGGAGGAATCCATGCAAAAGATGCTCAAGCTCATCCTGACCTCCCGCGTATACGAGGCGGCGGTCGAGACCCCGCTGGAGGAAGCGACGGCACTATCGCGCGACCTGCGCAACCGCGTGCTGCTGAAGCGCGAAGACCTGCAGCCGATCTTTTCATTCAAGCTGCGCGGCGCATACAACAAGGTGGCACACCTTTCGGACACGGAGAAGGCGCGGGGGGTGATCGCCGCCTCGGCCGGCAACCATGCACAGGGGGTGGCCTTCGCGGCGAGCCGTCTTGGCTTGCGGGCAACGATCGTCATGCCGGTGACCACACCACGGATCAAGGTGGCGGCGGTCGAGGGACTGGACGCCCAAGTCGTGCTCCACGGCGACAACTACTCGGAAGCCGCCGACTTCTGCCAACGCCTGATCGGGGAGGCCGGGATGACGTTCATCCACCCCTTCGATGACGAACTGGTGATCGCTGGCCAGGGCACCGTGGCCGACGAGTTGATGCGGCAGAGTGCCGGAAAGCTCGATGCCGTCTTCGTGCCGGTCGGCGGCGGCGGGCTTATTGCCGGGATGGGGGCATACCTCAAGGCGCTGCGCCCGGAGGTGCGGGTAATCGGGGTGGAGCCGGCTGACTGCGACGCCATGGCCCGCTCCCTCGAAAAGGGGAGGCGCGTGGCCCTGGATTCGGTCGGCATCTTCGCCGACGGGGTGGCGGTGCGGGAGGTCGGCGGACTGACCTTCGACTACTGCCGGCGATTTGTTGACGAGATTGTCCGGGTCGACACCGATGAGATCTGCAGCGCCATAAAGAGTATCTACCACGCTACCCGCTCCATCGTCGAGCCGGCCGGCGCCCTCGGCGTGGCCGGCCTGAAGAAGTACGTCCGCGAGCGCGGCGTCGCGGGGCAGAGCCTGGCGGCGGTCAACTCCGGCGCCAACATGAATTTCGAGCGGCTGCGTTACGTGGCGGAGCGGACCCTCATTGGCGAGAAGCAGGAGGCCCTTTTTGCCGTCACGATCCCCGAGGAGCCGGGCTCCCTCAAGCGCTTCTGCGCAGAGGTGATCGGCGACCGCAACATCACCGAGTTCAACTACCGCCTCGCCGGCCGCGACCTCGCCCACATATTCGTAGGCATCTCCGTCCGCAACGATGAGGAGCGCCTGTCGTTCGCCCGGGAACTCACCGAAGCCGGTTTCGAGAACATCGACCTGACCGACAACGACCTGGCCAAGACCCACATCCGCTATATGGTCGGCGGCCGCTCCTCTGAGGTGGTGCGCGAGGTTCTGTACCGCTTCTGGTTCCCCGAACGCCCCGGCGCTCTGGCCCGCTTCCTCGGCTCGATGGGCGCAGAGTGGAATATCTCCCTCTTTCATTATCGGATGCAGGGGGGCGACTTTGGCCGCGTTCTTATCGGTCTAGAGATCCCTGATGGACAGGAGGAGGGATTCCGCACCTTCCTCCAACACCTCCGATATCGGTACGTGGAAGAGACAGGCAATTCTGCGTACAGGCTCTTTCTTTAAGCGCAAGCACCTAGCTGACGGGACGACCGTTACTCCCCTTCCTGCTCTGCGCCGGAAGGGGAGTATCCTGCCTCATGTTTTTTCCCTTGTGTCCCTCTGGCAAGGGCGAAGAGGACGAGGGTCCCCGCCAGGCCGCAGATCGGCATGAGAAACGCCCCGTGGTACGCCTGGGGCGGGTAGCCTGAAGCGCTGCGGGGAAACGAGCCGATATAGGAGCCCATGATGTGCTGCCCCGTGGCGGCCCCCATGAGGAGGAAGAAATTCACGCAGGTCATGGCGGTGGCCGCGAGCCTGTGGGGGACCATGTTCCGTGCCAGCGGGTAGATGATCACCCCCGTCGCGGAAGCAAGGCCGATGACGAAGAAGAGGGCGGCCAGGAGGGGCCGCGGCAGTGATTCGGCCGGGCCGAGCATGGCGGTCATGGCGATGAGGAGGAGCGTCAGGCCGGCGAGGATCGTTTTTTCGAGGGAGCCGAACAGCCGGTCGGTGATCCGGCCCAGAAGGAGCGAGCCGGTGACGAAGCCGAAGGAGGTGAAGAGAAGTATGTTCCCCGCCTGGACGCGGCTCAGGCCGACCGCTTCCATCAGGTAGGGACCCCCCCAGAGGGCGAGGAGCACCATGTAGTTGGCGTACCAGAAATAGGCGAGGAGCGAGACGAACCAGAAGGTCGGGGTGGTCAGGATCACCCGCCAGGAGTGGAGGATGCCGGCGATGCCGCAGTTGGGCCCTTCACTCTGTTCGGCCGCCGCCGGTGGGGTCTCGCGGACAACGGCGTACACGGCCACCGTAACGACGGCCTGAACGAGCGAGGCCGCCAGGAACGTGTTCCGCCAGCCGAAGCGGGTGACGGCCATGGCCAGGGGCGAAGTGGCGCAGAGGATTCCGAGACTCCCCGTCCCGGTCAACAGGCCGGACACCGAGGCGAATTCCTGCGCCGAGAACCAGTTGGTGAATATCTTGAGCGACCCCATCAGCACGCATGCCGTCCCCATGCCGAGGAGCACCCTGCCGGCGAGGGCGGCGTGGTATCCGGGGGCGAGGGCAAAGGCCACTGACCCGCAGGTGGTTACCATCCCTAGCAGAGTGATCATCGCTCTGCCGCCGTACCGGTCGATGAGAGGACCGAGCGGGATCTGGACGAAGGCGAAGACGTAGAAGAATATCCCCGACAGGACGCCCAGCTGTGCCGCGGTGAGCCCCAGGTCGGAGGAGAGGTCCCTCGCCACCACCGCCATGGAGATGCGGTAGAAGATCCCCATGATGAACATGAGGGAGAGGACCGTGAATATTTTCCAGCGCTTGGCCATGGTAACCCCGTTTGCGGCGGTTCTTTTCCGGCTTCAGACCGTCTGCCGGCTGCGCTGCCGGGCCAGCAGCCTGCTGAGGGTCGCCGCCACGAGCGCTAGGCCGATGCTGGCACTGAAGTAGCCGTGGTAGCCGTGGTGGGCCACCAGCGCGCCGCCGATCACCGGACCGAGGAAAAATCCCGCCTGCACGGCGAAGAGCATCAGGTTGGCGTTCAGGGAGCGGAAGCGGGGAGGGGAGACCTGGAACATCAGCCCGTTGATCGCCGGGTACCCCGCCCCCATCCCGAGGCCGAAGAGGACCCCCACCAGCGGCGCCGCCCATGCACCCGGCAGGTGATCCAGCGCCAGGTGGCTCACGGCGACGGTGACGAAGGAGCCCCCCACCAGCAGGACCTTGTCGACCGAATCGAAGAGCCGCCCGGCCAGGAGGCGGATCACAATCATCAGCCCCGTCTGCACCGTGAAGAAGACCCCCACGTTGGCGATCCCCTTGAGCTGCGCGAACCCCTTGAAGAGAAAGAAGAGGCTGCTCCAGTTGGCAAAGTAGCCCATGTTCAGCAGGATAAGGAGCGCCACCGGCAGCTGGGTCAGGTTGGCGCGGATGTCCGCCCACTCCGGCAGGCTTCCCCTGGGGAGGGCGACCCCCTGTTTCTCCTTTTGCCTGCGGCGGATCTGCCGGACGATCCACGCCGCCGGCAGCAGCGACACCGTCGCCGCGGCGTAGCCGTGGGGAGGGGTGGGGATGAGGGGAGCCAGGGTGTCCATCACCGCCGGCACCGCTCCATAGGCCGCGAGGATGGCCACCGAATAGATGCCGAAGGCCTGACCGCTCTTCTCCGGCGGGATGACCGCCACGAAGAGGGCCATTGCCCCGGCGCCCACGCAGAACTGCCCCGCGCCGTTCAGGATGCGCAGCGCCAGCAGCCCGGGGAAGGAGTGGACGAAGAAGTAGCCGAAACCGCTGATGGTCAGCACCACGATCCCCAGCAGCATGGAGCGCGGAGCATTGGCGGCGTTGACGAAGGGGCTTGCCACCAGGTAGAGGACCATGGCGGTCAGCGAGTAGGTGCCGATCACCAGCCCGCGCAGTTCGGCGGGAATTCCCAGCGAATGGAGGTAGTTGAAGAGGTTGTAGAAAACGGTGATGTTGCAGCAGGAGAGAAAGGTTATCAGGCACAGGCCGACGAACTCGAAGGTCAGCAGCTTGCGGGGTTCGGTCATGGCGTGCACCTCCGAATCGGCTGATGCGGCTCAGGGCGCGGTTCGGGAAAGACCCGCAACCGCGCCCCGTTGCTCCTACCAGGGGACCGCCGGATAGTTCATCCTGGCGTTGGCGTATTCCTTCGGCCAGACCAGGGGAATCTTCCCGCCTGCCTGGTGCTGGCCCATCCGCTGTGCGAAGGTGATGTTGTCTCCCTTGTGGTCGAAGGTCACCCGGCCGATCAGGGTCTCCTTGTTGGTCTTGCGCAACTCGTCGGCCACACCCCCCTTGGCCAGGGTCCCCTTTTCGTCGGCGCGCTTGATCGCCTCGAACAGCAGCATTGCCTGCACGTAGCCGAGGAGGTTCAGATAGTCGAGGTCCTTCCTGAACATCCTCTGTTGGGTCTGGAAGAACTCTTTCCCTTCGGCGGTCTTGAATTCGGGCGGGTCGGGAATCAGGGCTGTGCCGTACACGTTCGGCATCAGGTCGGGGAAGTCGGTGGCCATCTTGGGCGTTGCGAGGGACCAGGCCCCCACCATGGCCTTGACCTGGGGCCTCAGCACCTTGGCCGCCCGGAGGATGCCGACGTAGTCGTTTTCATAGCCGATCATGAAGATCACCTCGGAGCGGTCCTGGAGCTTGACCTTGTTCACGATCGGCTTGAAGTCGCTGATCCCCGGGTCGAACGGGTGCATCGCCACCTTGATCCCCCTGGCGGTCAGGTCCCTTTGGGAATCCTTGGCGAGGTCCACGGTCCCTTCCTTGGTGTTGTAGATGATGGATACCGACCTGACCCCCCAGTTGGCGAAGAGGCCCTTGGCAACCTTGTTGTACCCCTCGGTGTTGGTGATGCGGAAGAAGTGCTTCAGCCCCCGCGCGGTGAGTTCCTTGCCGGTCCCACCGGAGGTGATGTAGACGATCCCCGCCTTTTCGGCGGCATCGGAGGCCGGGCCGATGATGTTGGAGCCGTACCCGCCCGTAATCCCCACCACCCCCTGGGAGGCGAGCCTCTCCACGGCAGCCACCGCCTTGGCCGGGGATGATTCATTGTCGATGGTCACGAGTTTGATCTTGTGCTTCGGGTTGTGCCTGTTGAAGACCTCCGTCGCCACCATGATTCCCTCGTTGGTGCCTCTTCCCACCCGGGCCAGGGCGCCGGTCAGCGGAGCCTCCACGCCGACCAGGAATTCCTTGGCATGGGAAATCGGAACGGTTGCCAGGAACATCAGTACCATAGCCACCACAGCCAATGTTGCCGAGATTCTGGATTTCATACTCATACCCCCTTGCTCTTGCGTGAAGTTGCCGGGCGCCCCTTGCGCATGCCGTAAGAATTCTTTTGTTAACTTAACAACAAACGACGTTTGATATTTTTATACGCCGATTATCGCTTGTTGTCAAATTAAAAACAAAATTGTATTTTGCAAAGCGAAATATGGCGTTTTTATTCGTATTTTCCATGCCGTAATACGGCGAACGAGAAATTTTTACGGCATGCATGACTGGACAGCAATAAAATAATTTTCTAAATTATTTGGAAAAAATGTTTACAAAGTTGATTGTATCGGTTATTCTTTTGAAAATGAAAATATATTTTGCATAGCAAAATATGCCTTTGGAAGGAACAGGCCCAGTGGTCTGGCGGTAAATCGTTGTGGCCGGGTCAGACAAACGGCGTTCATGATTCAGTCATCGGAGCAGCGGGAATAATAACGAAGAAAGGAAGAGCCATGTTAGACGCGTATATCTACAGTGGGTTACGGAGTCCTTTTGGCCGCCACGCCGGCGCGCTTGCCTCGGTGCGCCCCGACGATCTGGCGGCGGAGGTGATCAGGGAGGTGGTTGGGCGCTCACCCTTTGCGCCGGAACAGATTGACGACGTGCTCCTCGGATGCGTCAGCCAGTCGGGGGAGGACAGCCGCAACGTGGCCCGTTTTGCCTCGCTTCTGGCCGGTTTCCCGACCAGCGTGTCCGGGCAGACGGTCAACCGTCTCTGCGCCAGCGGCCTTGCCGCCATCCTCGACAGCGCCCGCGCGGTGACCTGCGGGGAAGGGGATCTCTTCGTCGCCGGGGGGGTGGAGAGCATGACCCGGGCGCCCTTCGTGCTGGGAAAGGCGGAATCGCCCTACAGCCGCGACGCCAGGATCTTCGATACGACCATCGGTGCCCGGTTCCCCAATCCCAGGGTCACCGGAGCCTTCGGCAACGACACGATGCCGGAAACGGGCGATAACGTGGCGCGCGAATTCGGCATCAGCCGCGAGGACTGCGACCGCTTCGCCCTCGCATCCCAGATGAAATACGCAGCAGCCAAGGCGGCCGGCTTCTACCGGGACGAGATCCTGCCGATCAGCATCCAGACCGGGAAGAAGACGCCCCCCGTGGTGGTGGACGAAGACGAGCATCCCCGCGGCGACGCCACCTGCGAGGCGCTTGCCAGGCTCAGGCCGCTGTTCGAGGGGGGGGTGGTGACCGCGGGCAACGCCTCTGGCATCAACGACGGCGCCGCGGCGCTGATCGTCGGGAGCCGTGCGGCAGGGGAGAGGGCCGGCGCCAGGCCGATCGCCCGCATCCTCTCCGGTGCGGCAGCCGGGGTCGAGCCGCGCATCATGGGGATAGGGCCGGTGTATGCCATCCCCAGGGCGCTGGAGCGGGCCGGGCTCACCCTGGCCGACATGGACGTGATCGAGATCAACGAGGCGTTCGCTTCCCAGGTGCTGTCATGCCTCAAGCTCCTGGGCATCCCCTTCGACGACCCGAGGGTGAATCCCAACGGCGGCGCCATCGCCGTCGGCCACCCGCTCGGCGCTTCCGGGGCGCGCGTGGCGCTGACCGCCGTGCGCCAGCTCCAGCGCATGAACGGCCGTTTCGCCGTGGTAAGCCTCTGCATCGGAGTGGGGCAGGGGCTGGCCGTTGTTGTGGAACGGGTCTGAGCCGTTTGCTGATCGACGACCCGTTCTCGTCAAGGGGGTCACCAATGAACCGTCTGTTCAAAACGCGGGTCACCGAATTCTTCGGCATCCCGAGGCCGATCGTGGCGAGCGGCATGCAGTGGCTCTCCACCGCCGATTACGTCGGTGCCGCCGCAAGGTGCGGGATGATGGGGTTCATCACGGCGGGGAGCTTCCCAGACCTCGCGGGATTGCGCGACGAGATCCGCCGCTGCCGCGTCATTGCCGAACGAAGACCATTCGGGGTGAACGTCTCGATGCTCCCGAAGCTGGTGGAAGGGGAAAAGACCGAGCGGATCTTCGACCTGATCATCGAGGAGGGGGTCCGGTTCGTGGAGACCGCGGGGCGCAGCCCGGAAGCCTACCTCCCGCGCCTGCACGGGGCCGGCATCAAGGTGCTCCACAAGGTCCCGGCCGTCAAGTATGCGCTCAAGGCCCAGGCACTCGGCGTCGATGCGGTCACGGTGGTTGGGGCCGAGTGCGGCGGCCACCCGGGGATGGAGTTGGTCGGGACCATGGTCCAGGCGGCGGTGGCGGCCCGCGAGATCGACATTCCGCTTATCATCGGCGGCGGCATCGGCACCGGCGCCCATATCGTCGCGGCCCTCGCCCTGGGGGCGGACGGCGTCGCCATCGGCACGCGGTTTCTCGTGGCAGAGGAGATCTGGGCGCACCGCTCCTACAAGGAGCGCCTGATCCGGGCGGACGAGACCGATACCATGCTCCTTCTGCAGTCGCTGCGCAATACCCTTCGGGCGCTGCGAAACGACACGGCTCATAAGATCCGGCAGCTCGAAGAGCTCCACGGGGGGAACCTGGAGGTCCTCATGCCCCACATCTCCGGCAAGGCCGGCCGCAAGGCCTACGAGACCGGCGACACCTCCATCGGCGCTTTGGCTGCCGGCCAGGCTGTTGCCTTTGCCGATCGGATCGAGCCTCTGGCGGCGATCGTGGAGCGGCTGGATGCGGAGGCCCGCCGGGCCATGGAGCGGCTGGACAGGCTTGGCGGCCTGGGGCTTCGGCAGAAGGACGGGTGAACCAGGCCGGACCGAAACTGGTTGGCTTTGCGATACGGATTCAGAAAATGATCATTCTGGAGGGGATCCCATGAACCTGCACGAATACCAGGCAAAAGAGATCATCGCGGCATACGGCATTCCCATCCCCCGGGGCAGGGTGGCGCTCACTTCCGACCAGGTCGAGCGCGCCGCCAAGGAGTTCGGCGGGCGCTGCGTGGTCAAGGCCCAGATCCACGCGGGTGGCAGGGGGAAGGCCGGGGGGGTGAGGCTCGTCCACCACCCGGAGCAGGCCCAGGACGTGGGGAAGGAGCTCTTCGGCAAGCGTCTCGTAACCCACCAGACCGGCCCCGAGGGGCTCAAGGTGCGGCGCATCCTCGTGGAGGAGGCGGTGGAGATAGCCCGGGAGTTCTACCTCTCCATCACCCTCGATCGGGCCAGCTCCCGCTACTGCCTGATCGCCTCCGCCGAAGGAGGGGTGGATATCGAGGAGGTGGCGGCGAAGTCCCCGGAAAAGATCCACATCCTGACCATCGATCCGTTCTTCGGCCTCCGCCCCTACCAGGCGCGGCAGATCGCCCTGGCGCTGGGACTGGCGGGGAGCCTCTGCGAGGACTGCGTAAACCTCATCCTCAACCTCTACCGGGTCTGCCTGGAGAAGGACTGCTTCCTTGCGGAGATCAACCCCCTGGTCGTCACCAAGGCGGGGTGGCTGATGGCCATGGACGCCAAGATCACCTTCGACGACAACGCCATCTTCCGCCACCGGGAGTACCCCGACATGATGGACTACTCCCAGCTCGATCCGCTGGAGATCAACGCCGGCAAGTACGATCTGGCCTACATCAAGCTCGACGGCACCATCGGCTGCCTGGTCAACGGCGCCGGTCTGGCCATGGCCACCCTCGACGTCCTCAAGGAGTTCGGCGGCGAGCCCGCCAACTTCCTCGACGTGGGAGGGGGCGCCAGCCGGGAGAAGGTGGCCGAGGCGTTCAAGATCATCCTCCAGGACGACGACGTCAAGGGGATATTCGTCAACATCTTCGGCGGCATCATGCGCTGCGACGTCATTGCCCAGGGGATCATCGAGGCTGCCAACGAGGTCCACTGCCCCCTGCCCATCGTCGTCCGGATGGACGGCAGCAGGGTGGAGGAGGGGAAGAAGCTGCTCCTCGAGTCGGGATTGAACGTCCAGTGCGGCGACAGTCTGGGGGATGCGGCCCAGCGGATCGTTTCCATGCTTTCCTGAGCGGCGCTCACCCTGTGCAGATCCGAATCGTGACAATCTACATGACAGAGAGGAGAAGAAGAGATGGCGGTCCTCTTAAACAAAGAGTCGAGAGTCGTAGTTCAGGGCATCACCGGCCGCAGCGGTTTCCTGCATACCCAGTTGTGCCGTGAGTACGGCACCAGGATCGTTGCGGGGGTGACCCCGGGCAAGGGGGGAATCCACGTCGAGGGGATACCGGTGTTCAACACGGTGGAGGAGGCGGTCAGGCATACCGGCGCCAACGTCTCGATGATCTTCGTCCCGCCTCCGGGTGCGGCCGACGCCATTCTCGAGGCGGCCGACGCCGGCATCGATCTGGCGGTCTGCATAACCGAAGGGATCCCGGTCCGCGACATGGTGCCGGTGAAGCGTATCATTGCGGGGAAGAAGATGAGGCTGATCGGCCCCAATTGCCCCGGCGTGATCACTCCCGGGGAGTGCAAGGTCGGCATCATGCCCGGCTACATCCACAAAAAAGGGAAGATCGGGGTCGTCTCCCGCAGCGGCACCCTCACCTATGAAGCGGTCAAGCAGCTCACCGACGTGGGACTCGGGCAATCCACCTGCGTGGGGATCGGCGGCGACCCGATCATCGGCATGAATTTCATCGATGTCCTCGGGCTCTTCAACGAAGACCCGCAGACCGAGGGAGTCTTCATGATCGGTGAGATAGGGGGTGGGGCAGAGGAGGAAGCGGCGTACTGGATCCGGGAGAACATGAAGAAGCCGGTGGGAGCGTTCATCGCCGGGGTTACGGCCCCTCCGGGGAAGAGGATGGGGCATGCCGGAGCGATCATAACCGGCGGAAAGGGAAGGGCGGAGGACAAGATCAACG
The DNA here is from genome assembly GCA_021847245.1 of Deltaproteobacteria bacterium. Taxonomy (GTDB): domain Bacteria; phylum Desulfobacterota; class Desulfuromonadia; order Geobacterales; family Geobacteraceae; genus Geobacter. The sequence goes on from JAJZUC010000025.1 coordinate 34,296, forward strand.
TCCTCGCCGAGTGCGGCGTCGTGGTCGCCAAGAGCCCCACGAGAATGGGCGAGACCATGCTGGAGGCGATGAACATCGGTTAAGGTGAAAAGGTGGGAGGACAAAGGGGGGGAGAGTCGCCTCTCCCCCCTTTTAGTCGTCCGCCAGGCTAGTACCACGTAACAGCTAATAATTCGGGTATAGCCTCTTCAGCTTCGTTCGAGCGTCAGCGGTAGTAAACTGCCAGTCAATTTTTTTCGTGTTGTTGTTTCGGGCTTTTTCCCAGGACGCAACTTCTGTCTGCATGGTCGCCATGTCAGCAATACGACGATCAAGGCATTGTCCTTTTAGGACGCTGAGTTCAATTTCTGCCATGTTCAGCCAGCTACCGTGCTTGGGGGTGTAATGTATTTCTAACCGTTCCGCCAACCTTCGAGCCTCCGATGGCGGAAAGGCTTCGTAGAGAGAGGCGATGTTATGGGTGTTCAAATTGTCCATCACCAACCTGACCTTGACGGCGTCTGGATAGCGATCATCCAGCATCTCCTTGATCTGCACAGCCCAATCTTTTCTGGTCCGGCTTTCTGTGACGGCCACATGGCGCTTGCCAGCCAACGGCTCTACTTCCATGAAGATTTCGGCAACACCATTGCGGACGTATTCGTCATCAATCTTTTTAACGGCCCCCGGTTTTCCTGGAATGGGTTCATGGACTTCTCCGATAAGCTGCTTGCACGATTCATCCATGCACACCACCGGATATGCAGGATCATACGGGAGTTGGTAAACCTCCAGAACATCTTCCATTGCCGCTACAAAGGCGGCGTTGCCTTCGGGCGGGATTTTCCAGTACTTGCTGCGGTGAGGCTGAAGTTCGTTTTTTTTAAGACCCGTTGGACGGTCATATGCGATACGGATTCAGCGAAGTTCAGTTCGACAGCCTTGTCCGCAAGAAGCCTGACGGTCCAGCGGGCGCGACCTTCAGGGGCGTCGGTACAGGCCAGGGCGATCAGCTTCGCTTCAAAGACCCCATCAAACGTGACTTCACGTGGCGGCTTTTCTCGTGCCTTGCGATCAAGCGCTGCATCAAGCTGCGCAATCCGATTTTTCTGGACAGGGTTTCCGGTTTTGACTGGACAATGATTCCGATTTTATCTGGACAGTCGTTTTCCCTGTTTCTTCCTGCCGTAGTTGCGTGTTGAAGGTGTCCAGTTCACT
>JAJZUC010000026.1 GCA_021847245.1 Deltaproteobacteria bacterium
ACGTGGACGTCATGGACGGCCACTTCGTCCCGAACATCACCATCGGGCCGCTGGTGGTGGAGGCGGTCCGGAAGGTGACCGACCTTCCCCTCGACGTCCACCTCATGATCGCGAACCCCGACCTCTATATCCCCGACTTCGCCCGGGCCGGGGCCGATATCATCGTGGTCCATGCCGAGGCCACCGTCCACCTCCACCGGACGGTCCAGCTCATCAAGTCCCTCGGGAAGAAGGCGGGGGTCTCCCTCAATCCGGCGACGCCGCTGGCGCACCTCGACTACATCCTCGACGAGCTCGACCTGGTCCTGCTCATGACGGTCAACCCCGGCTTCGGGGGGCAGTCGTTCATCGAGGCGTGCCTCCCCAAGATCCATGCCCTGCGGGGGATGCTCGACCGGCGGGGGTGCGAGGCGGAGCTGGAGGTGGACGGCGGGGTGAAGACCGACAACATCGACCGGATCTCCCATGCGGGGGCCGACGTCTTCGTGGCCGGAAGCGCGGTGTTCAACAGTCCCGATTACGGGGCGACGATAAAAGAGTTAAAGCGCCGGGCAAAAGAGCCGATACTGTAACTAGCGTTCCGGCCGCAACATTCACGGGCGCGATGCTGCGATGCACGACACCACGACCGAACTTGAGACGCTGAAAGAGCGGATACGCGCGCTCCTTGCCGCCCGCCGGCGGGTGCCGCTTCCTGCGGGGCCGGTGCCGGCCGCGGTCCTCCTGCCGCTCTTCGCGCAAGGGGGGGAGTACCACATCCTTTTCACCAAGCGGACGGAAAGACTGAACCACCATCGGGGGGAGATCTCCTTTCCGGGAGGGGTCTTCCATCCCGACGACGCCGACCTCCGTGATACGGCCCTGCGGGAGACGTGGGAGGAGGTGGGAATCCGCTCGGCGGACGTGGAGATCCTGGGCGAGCTGGACGATTTCCACTCGGTGTACGGCTACCTGGTGACCCCCTTCGTCGGGGTCTTCCCGGAGGGGTACCCCCTCACGGTGAACCGGGACGAGATCGAGCGGATCATCACGGTCCCCCTCTCGCAACTGCTCGACCCCGGGATTTTCCGGGTCGAAGAGTGGAGCTGGAAGGGACGGGGCCACCCGGTCTATTTTTACACCTGCGGTGACGACGAGGTCTGGGGGCTCACGGCAGCCATTCTGAAGCAGTTTCTGGACGAGGTGTTTCCGGGCGGGGCGGGGAGCTTTCGCCCCCGGTAAAGGCGTATGGCGACAACAGTCCTCATAATCGACGATTCCGACACCCTGCGGGAGGAGATCCTGCGCACCGTCAAGGGAGCCTCCCTCTTCGACACCTACCTGGAGGCGAGCGACGGGCTCGAAGGGTTCAAGACGCTCCTCAACCACCGGGTCGATCTGGTCCTCTGCGACCTGGAGATGCCCCGGATGGACGGCTTCCGCTTCCTCACCATGATGCGGGCCCGGGGGGAGTTCCAGGATCTGCCGGTGATCATGCTCACCGGCCGGGAGGACCGGGAGACGAAGATCCGGGGGCTGGAGCAGGGGGCGTCCGACTACGTCACCAAGCCGTTCGATGCCGGGGAGCTGGTGGCGCGGGTCCGGGTCCAGCTCAAGATGAAGGCGCTCCAGGACGAGCTCAAGCGGACCAACGAGCTGCTGCGCAAGCTCTCCATCACCGACCCCCTCACCCATCTCCACAACCGGCGCCACCTGATGGAGACGATGGAGAAGGAGTTCCAGCGGGCCTCCCGCAAGGGGGGGCATCTCTCCCTCGTCATCCTCGACATCGACTACTTCAAGAAGATCAACGACACCTACGGCCACCAGGAAGGGGACCGGGTGCTGGCGACCCTGGCGGAGATCGTCATGAAGGGGCTGCGTGCTTACGACATCGCCGCCCGTTACGGCGGCGAGGAGTTCGTCCTCCTTCTCCCCGAGACCCCCCTCCCCGAGGCGCAGACAATCGCCGAGAGGCTCCGGGGGGAGGTGCAGGAGCACGTGTTCAACGGGAGCCTCCAGGGGCAGGTGATCACCATCAGCCTTGGGGTGGCGACCTACCCCTCGCCGCGGGTCGAGAACATCGATTCGCTCTTCCGGCAGGCGGACGAGGCGCTCTACCGGGCCAAGCAGAACGGCCGAAACCGCGTCGAGATCATGAACGGCGGGGTGGTGGAAAAGATGGCGCCGGCGGGGGCTCAGATCCTGGTGAGCGACTGAGCGGAACAGCGCAGGTGGAGCCGGCAGCCGCCGCAGCGGGGGGTCTTGCGGCAGTGCTCCTTGCAGTGCTCCACGATGAGGGCGTGGTATTCGTTGAAGAGGGGTACGTCCGGCGGCAGGTTCTCCATGAAGAGGGCGCGGACCGCTTCGTAATCCGCCCGCGGGTCAACCAGGCCGAGGGCCGAGAAGAGCCGCCTCGTGTAGGCATCCACCACGAAGGTTGGCTTCCCCCCCGCGTAGAGAAGGATCGAGTCGGCCGTCTCCCGCCCGATCCCCCGCACCCCGAGCAGTTCCTCCCGCAGCTCCTGCCACTCCCCCCCGAGCATCCGCTCCAGGCTCCCTCCGTACCGGGCGAAGAGAAAGCCTACGAACTCCTTGAGGCGCGCCCCCTTCACGTTGAAAAAGCCCGCGGGCCTGATCACCTCCGCAAGCCTCTCCGCCGGCAGCTCCCGCAGCGCCTCCGGCGAAAGGAGCCTCTCCCGCTTCAGGTTCGCGATTGCCTTCTCCACATTCCCCCAGTTGGTGTTCTGGGTCAGGATCGCCCCGACGCAGACCTCGAAGGGGGTCTCGGCCGGCCACCAGTGACGGGGGCCGTAGCGGTCGAGGAGGAGGTTGAAGATCTCCCGGAGCTGCTCTTCACTCCTCACTACTCACCCCTCACGCCCTCACCCAGGATCCGCCCGTAGACCCGCCGCACCGCGCCGGTGATCCGCTCGTACTCGTCCATGAGCGCCTTGCCGGGGTGACGCAGTTTCGGGTCGTAGCCGAGGCGCCGGGCGAGGGTGTCGAGGTACTTCTGGTCCCCCCCCAGGTCGTTGATGGAGTAGTCGTGGATGAGGCGAAGCCGGTTTTCGAGGCGGCGGAGGAACTTGTACCCCTCCAGCAGGGTGGCGAAGTCATCCTCGCCGAGGACGCTGCAGAGTCGCATCGCCTTCAGGGCCAGGAGGGTGTTGGTGCTCCGGATCTCCGGGTGGTTCACGCCGTGGCGAAGCTGCAGGTACTGGACCATGAACTCGATGTCGACGATCCCCCCCCGGCCGGTCTTGATGTTGTAGCTCCCGGCCTTCTCCCTGGCCAGCTCCACCTCCATGCGGGTCCGCAGCCGGTGGATCTCCCTGCGCACCTCCTCGTCTGCGCCGGTGCCGTAGACCGTCTCCCGGATCACCTTCTCGATCCCCCGGCGGAGCCGCTCGTCGCCATAGACCACCCGGGCCCGGGTGAGGGCCTGGCGTTCCCAGATCTGGGCCTCTTCCCGGTGGTAGGTGCGAAACGACTCCAGGGAGGTGACCAGGGGGCCGGCGTTCCCCGAGGGGCGAAGCCGCGTGTCGATCTTGTAGACGTACCCCTCGCGGGTCTGGGTGGTGAGGATGGAGATGATCTTCTGGCCCAGCTTGGCGAAGTACTCGCGGTTGGAGATCTGCCTCTCCCCCCCCTCGGTCTCCCCCTGATGGTCGTAGATGTAGATGATGTCCAGGTCCGAGTGGTAGTTGAGCTCGTTTCCCCCCATCTTCCCCATGGCGACCACGGCGAAGTGGGCCTGGCGGAGGTCGCCGTCGGCATCGCGGTACATGGGGTGGCCGAAGCGGGCGAGCTCCCTCTTCGCCATCCGGCAGGCGGCGGCGAGGCAGACCTCGGCCAGCCCCGTCAGCTGGTAGGTGAGCTCCGACTGGCCGAGCTTGCCGTAGACGTCGTTCATCCCGATCCGGAGAAACTCCTCGCAGCGGTAGCGGCGCAGGACGTCGAGCCGCTCCTCGTAATCGGCCGCCGCCTCCAGCATCCCCTCCAGCTCTGCCTCCATCGCCTCCCGGTCCTTGACGTAGGTGGCGTAGGCGCGGGCTACGAGGCTGTCGAGGAGCTCCGGGTGGCCGATGAAGATCTTGGAGAGGAACTCCGAGGTGGCGAAGAGGGAGACCAGGAGTTTCATGATCTCCCGGTTCTCGGCCAGAAGCGCGTAGAACGTGGAGCGGGAGCCGACGGCGCAGAGGAACCGCTCCAGGTTGGTGAGGGCGAGATCCGGGTCGGGGGAGGCGAAGATCTCCTGGAGAAGGAGCGGCGAGATCTTCTCCAGCAGGCGCCGGGCCCGCTCGGTGAGGTGGGCCCGGGGGGTGCCGTCGCGCAGCAGCAGCAGGTTGTCGTAGGCCGCATCCACGTTGGCGAAGCCGCGTTCGGCGAGCATGTCCTTGATCAGGTCCGGATCGGCCTGCCGGTCGAAGAAGAGGTGGATCTCGGGACGGACCTCCTCTGTCAGCTTTTCGTCCCGGGAGAGGAAGAGGCCGCCGTAGATGGCGGAGACCCGGCTGCGGTGGCTCTCCAGCACCTCCCGGAACCTCGCGAGCCCGTCGGGGCGGAGATAGCCGCAGCGGCGGGCGAGGGCCAGCATCTCGTCGTCCTTCTTCGGGAGCGAGTGGGTCTGGCGCTCCTGAACCACCTGGATCCGGTGCTCCACGGTCCGCAGGAAGCGGTAGGCGTCGGAGAGGGCCGCTGCGTCCTCCTCGGCGATCAGCCGGGCATCCCGCAGGATCTCCAGGGCCTTGAGGGAGTTGCGGACCCGCAACCCCCGGTTCTTCCCCGCATAGACCAGCTGGAGGGCCTGGATGAAGAACTCGATCTCCCGGATGCCGCCGCGGCCGAGCTTGATGTTGTGCTCGCTCTCCTGCTGCCGGGCGAGCGACGCGTCGATCTTCTTCTTCATCGCCATCATGTCCTCGATCAGGTTGTAGTCGAGGTACTTGCGGTAGACGAACGGCTCGATGGCGGCGAGGACCTGGTTGCCGAGCTCGATGGAGCCGGCCACGGGACGGGCCTTGAGCATGGCGGCCCGCTCCCACGACTGTCCCCAGTACTCGTAGTAGGTGGCGGCGGAGCGGAGCGAGCAGGCCATGTCGCCGCTCTTCCCCTCGGGGCGCAGCCCCAGATCGACCCGGAAGACGAAGCCGTCGGCCGTCACCTGGGAGAGCGCCCTGGAGACCATCTCGCCGAGCTTGACGAAGAAGGCGTGGAGGGAGATCCGTCCCTTCGCGGCGCCGCTTCCGTCGGAGAGCCCTTCCGTCTCCCCCTGGTCCGAGGAGTAGAAGTAAATCAGGTCGATGTCGGAGGAAAAGTTGAGCTCCCGGCCGCCGAACTTCCCCATCCCCATGATGGTGAACTCCGCCTCCCGGGGGCCGTCGGGGGTCTCCATGAGGGGACGGCCGTGCTCCTTCACCAGGGTGCGGCGGGAGGCCTCGCAGGCGATCTGCAGGGAGGCGGCGGCCAGGGCCGAGAGCTCGGCGGTCACCTCCTCCAGAAGGGCGAGGCCGTTCAGGTCCCGGCCGGCGATCCGGAGGAACTCCCGGAACTTGAAGCGGCGCAGCAGCGGGAAGATGTCGGCGTAATCGGCATCCTTCGGGACGAGGGCGCGGAGCTCGGCGAGCATCTCCGCCTCGGAACGGGCCCTGTCGATCCCCTTGCGGGTGAAGAGCTGGTGGAAGTAGGAGGGGTCGCGGCAGAGGATGTTGACCAGAAACGGGGAGGAGCCGCAGATGGTGAGAAGCTGGGCGAGGCGATCCCTGCGGCCGCAGAGCTCCACGAACTCCTCCCGCGCCACGCAGCCGCAGACCCGCTCGACGCCGTTAAGCGCCATGTCGGGGAGTGGGGTGGCGAGGGACGCGCCGGCGATCTGCTGCACCAGGTGGTCGGGGAGCGCCTGCTGGAGGAGCCGGAGGTTGGTCGCCGAGCGGGCGGCATAGGCGAACCCCTGCTCTTCGAGAAGCGCCACCAGCAGCGGGTCATTGTCGGCATCGGGGGGGAGGGCCAGCGCCTCCTCCAGGCGGCGGGCGAAGTCGTCGCCGCGGCTCATCGGTCCACCAGCGCCCGGAGCCCCTGCACGAAATCCCCCCGCACCACCCCCTTCTCGGTGATGATGCCGGCGATGTAGCGGGCCGGGGTCACGTCGAAGGCCGGGTTTCTCACCCTGATTCCCTCGGGGGCCACGGGAAGGCCGTGAAGGTGGGTCACTTCCCGGCCGTGGCGCTCCTCGATCGGGATCTGGTCGCCGCTTGCCAGGGAGAGATCGAGGGTGGAGGTCGGGGCCGCCACGTAGAAGGGGATGCTGTTCTCCTTTGCCAGGACCGCCACGCTGTAGGTGCCGATCTTGTTGGCGGTGTCGCCGTTGGCGGCGATCCGGTCGGCCCCCACCACGCAGCAGGTGATCTCGCCGTTCTTCATGAAGAAGCCGGCCATGTTGTCGGAGATGAGGGTCACCGGGATCCCGTCCTTCATCAGCTCCCAGGCGGTGAGCCGCGCCCCCTGGAGCCAGGGGCGGGTCTCGTCGGCGAAGACCTGGATCCTCTTCCCCGCCTCGTGGGCGGCCCGGATCACCCCCAGCGCCGTGCCATAGCCCGCCGTGGCGAGCCCCCCGGCGTTGCAGTGGGTGAGGACCGTGGCCCCTGCCGGGATGAGCGCCGCGCCGTGGCGGCCGATCGCCTTGCAGAGCGCCAGGTCCTCCTCCTCGATCCGGATCGCCTCCGCCTTCAGGAGCTCCCGGATCGCGTCGAGGGGACGCTCCCGGTTCGCCTCGGCCAGCCGCCGCATCCGCTCGATGGCCCAGAAGAGGTTCACCGCCGTGGGGCGGGTGCGGGCCAGCACATCGCAGACGTTGTCCAGCTCCCGGAAGAAGGAATCGTGGGAGTCGGCGACGATCTCCCGGGCCCCCAGGGCGACCCCCATCGCCGCCGCGACCCCGATGGCCGGCGCCCCCCGGATCACCATCCCCCGGATCGCCTCGGCCACCCCCTGGTAGTCGGCGTATTCGCAGTAGACCTCCTCGCCCGGCAGGCGGGTCTGGTCGATCATCACCACTTTATTGTCGCGCCATTCTATGGTCCTGAAGGACATACTTTACCTCTGTATTTGCCTAATTATTTGATTTTACTGGACGAAGTGTTCAATGGTAGCAGGCGTAGCGGGTGAGCATCATGTCGTCCACCTGGCGCTCGCTGCCGGAACCGAGCTTGACCATTTTGTTGACGTCAACAAAATGGTCGACAACATCCTGGCCCGAATTCACACAGGCAGTTTTCGCCTTTTCGATAACTTTCGAAAAGTTGCGCCACTCGTCATGATCGAGCAGTACCTGCAAATCCCTGGCGAGCCAGTATTCAAGCCAGTTCTCCTGGTAGGCCGATTCCTCAAAGCTCTTGTTCAACCGGATGATCGTTTCCCGTTTCATCGGCAAGATCCTTTCAGTGTCCCGTTAAACCGTAATCCAACGTTTTGTTGAGGTCAACAAGACATTACGTAACGCATTTGGTGAAATGCGATGTACTACCTTGTTCCCTCCACCAGGGCGATTTCCTCGCTGGTCAGGCCATACAATTGATACACCTGGCGGTCGATCTCGGCTTCGAGTTGAGAGACGTCAGGGCTGTCGGGTCCGGCAAGGATTTTCTCGACCCGTTCGATGATGGGGGCCTGCTGTTCAGGAGTTGCGGCGGGGATGGGGAGCTGTTCCAGGTAGATTTTACGCAATTCCATGAAACCACCGCGTACCGGCGGACTGAGTTGACCGAGAAAAAAAGCGGTAACTTTGGAATTGAGGATGCCGAGAACCGAGAGGTTATCGGTTGGCATGATGTAGGATTTGTCGTTACTGAGGAAACCTTTATCGTCAAAGACGAATTCAGGAGTTGTAGCAAAGTGGCTCCAACTGATTTTTGGCTGGTCGAACTCATCCCAGTAAACACAAGCACGAAGTTCCCACCAGTACCGCCCCTGATCGTCCCGCTTGCGAAGCCCCTCTTCCCATTGCGACAGGTGCCGATGCACGGCCGGAAAGGTTTGGTCAAACAACTCCCGCGCCTCTCCTTCATTGCCGGCTGTTGACCAGGGCCATTCCCTGTTGGCGCTGCTGGCAATGGAGATCACATACAGTCCCGCCCACTCAGCCCGCCATTTCCTGATATCCCGCCCGCGCAGCCACGGTTTGATGATCCCGGCGCTCCGCGGGTCTTCATCGATCAAGCGCTGCTTCGTCGCTTCGTCGATGACAAACGCCTCGTTCAGGCCGGTCAAAACGCCACGGTAGAACTTCCCGTCCACATACTCGCCCAGCGGCTTCCCGGCCTTGCGTAGCTTGGCCATCAGGTCCAGCACGTCGGGTCGCTCCAGGGACCAGCTGTCCGGCGAAAGCGCGCTTACCGGCATGGTGAAGCCGACGGCGGGGAGCGTGGCGGCAATATTGATCTGCAGGGGCGATCCTTGTGATCGCGCGCTCTGTTGGGCGAATACAAGATTCGCCCCTACATTGGCATCGGTGAAGGTGGCGGCGAGGAATTGGGGTTCCGTAGAGGCAACTCCATGTGGTTGCCCTTTCGGGCGGCCGCGCAGGGCCGCCCCTACAGGGGGATTTTTCTCCACCATCACGATCGACGGGTAGGTAGTGGCCTCGTCGAACACCGGCAGGTCGCCGAAGTCCAGCACCTGCAGCGGCTTTGCCCCGGTGGTCAGCAACTCGCGGGTGTTCCGGCCATACCCAGCCCGCATGAACTTGTTGGGGGCGATGTAGCAAAGCAGAGCGCCGGGCTTGAGCAGGTTGATTCCGGTCTTGTAGAAGTAGGTGTAGATGTCGGCGGTGCCGCAGTAGAAGGTCCCGAACATCTCCTGAAACACCGGCTTCTGCTCCTTGATCGCCTCCTGGCGGATGTAGGGCGGGTTGCCGATGATGGCGTCGAAACCTACGAATTCACCTTCTTCATTCAGAACCTCTGGGAACTCAAAGCGCCACTCAAAGGCATTTAGGTAGATGGAGCGCTGTTTTTCCTCAAATCGCGCCCTCAACACCTCCACCTCCTCCATGAGCTTCTTCCTCGCCGCCGCTCCCTTCTTGTCGAAGGCAAAACCGAGCTGGGCAACTTCATTCTCCTTTTTCCGCAGCGTCGCCAGGTCCCGGTCGCTCGGCAGGCCGAAGTTCTCCAGGCTGTGCTTCAGGTCATCGATAACCGTGCGCAGCCGGGCCTTGTTGGCGGGGGAGAGCTTGTACTCGAAGACATGGCGGCGGTACTTTTCGGTCAGCTCCTTCAGTTTTTTCCGATCGGCCGGCAGAATGGTGGGATTGCCCGCGATGGCGAACCGGCTCACCAGCGAATTGCCGCACTTGATGTTGATGTCGATATTGGGAAGGGTCTCCAGCTCGTCGGTACCCCGTCGGTAGTAAGCGTTTTTCAGCAGCTCGATCCAGAGCCGCAGGCGGCAGATGGCCACGGACCTGGGGTTGATGTCGACACCGAAGAGACAATTCTCGATGATGGTTTCCTTCTCGTGGAACAGGGTTTCCTGCACCCGCTGGGATTCGGGGTCCCGGTGGTTGTACTCGAAGATCCGGTCGTCGTGGGTGACGATCAACTCATCGTTTTCGATTGCCACCTGGTACTCGCGCAGCCGCCGGCCGTCCTTGTCGATCAGGATTCCCAGGTCGGACTTGGCGGCAATGATCTCGTTCAGGGCCGAGACGAGGAAGTGGCCGGAACCGACGGCCGGGTCGCACACTTTCAGGCCGTTGACGATCCCGTTGGCCTCCCGGAGTTTTCCCGGATCGATGCGGTTGTACAGTTCCGTGAAATCGGCGCAGGACCAGCCGTAGTGCTCGTTGAACCGGCGCAGGATTGCCCGCCGGATGGTCTCGCGGCAGATGTACATGGTGATAAAGCCGGGGGTATAGAAGGAGCCGTCCCGGTAGCCGTTGATCTTCTCGAAGATCAGGCCGAGCACCGAGGCGTTGATGAGGGTCTTGTTCTGCTCCTGGATCTCGGCGCTGCCGTCGGCGGCGAAGTCGTAGGCATCGAGGAACTCAAAGAGGTAGTGAAGGGTCTTCCTGGTGCCGGTCAGCCGCGTCCCGGCGGTATCCTTCAGCACCGTAGCCTGATACAGGGGAAGATCGAGGCGGTTCTTCAGCTCGCTGATCCTCAGCGTGGCCCGCTCGAGGTCACTCTCCTCGAAAAGGGAGCTGTTCAGGTAGGGGATATCGCCGAACGAGGCACGCACCGACTCCGACCGCTCGTCGGGCCGCACGGCCAGCACGTCGAAAAAAAGTTCGTTGAGGTCGTCGAAGTCCTCGATGCGGCTGCTGGTGAGAAAGGCGCGGGAACGGTCCCCCTTGTGCCAGGCGATCAGTTGCCCTTCAAGGAGTTTCAGGAAGAGGAGCCGGTTAAGCCAGGTGATGCAGAGCTCCAGGGCGGTGCTGAAGAGCTGGTCCTCGCCGGTTGCGGACGAGCGCCGCTTGAGGATGGCGATGGTGTTCTCAAGGAGGGAGCCGTCATTGCGGGTGCCGTCCGACTTGCGGCGGATCAGCTTCTTTCCCTTCTCCTTGACCTCTTCCAGCCCGATGATGTGGAGGAGCTCGCCGTAGAATTCCCGGTTGAGGGAGTTGCTGTCGTTGGCAAAGGGCTGCTTGAGCAGATGGGGGGGCGAGAGGAGTTTGTAGAGGTTGATGAGCTTTCTGTCGTCGGCTTTATCGGGGTTGCGGACGATTTTTTCGAATTCCCTGAGGTTGAAGCGGGTGCAGGGAAGCTCAGTCAATTCCTTTTCGATGAACGGCTTGGCTACTTCCTGATAGAACCAGTCGGTGTTGGCGCCGACCAGGAAACCGTCGTTCCAGTCCTTGTAGCTCTTTACGAGTTTCTGGTTGCCGAAGAAGAAGCGTTCGAAATCCGCGGCATTGAAGATGTACCATTCGTCGATATTGCAGATGATGAGATGCCTGATCTCCTTGTTGTCCCGGATGTAGCGCTCCTGCATGTAGTAGTGGAGCAACTCGTGGAGGGCCTTGACGTTGGCCCTCTCCGGCGAGATCATCTCGTTTCTGTTGGCGGGACGCTTCACCTCGATGATTACCGCGACGGGATCCTTGGAGCTTTTCCCCCCATGGATCACCAGATCCTTGCGGCCGCTGGTGTTTATTTCGTTGCTGTCCCGGTACCAGGCATCCTTGAGGAAGTCGGCGACGATGTTTTTCAGGTGCTCCTCGGACTCGTCGGGACGAAGCCGCTCGAACATCCGGACGAGGGCGGCCTTGAACGTCTCGATCTGGTCGCGCTTGACGCTCTGCTTGAGGTAGGCCTTGTTAAGGGCCTTATGGGGAGGAATAACCTGGAGTTTCATCTATGGGTTCCGGGATCACCCCTTGAGCTTCTTCAGCAAGAGCTCGTTCACCACCGCCGGATTCGCCTTCCCCCTGGAGGCCCGCATCACCTGGCCGACGAAGAAGCCGAAGACCTTCTCCTTGCCGCCGCGGAACTCCTCCACCTGCCCCATGTTGGCGGCCATGATCCCGTCGATGATCCGCTCGATCTCGCCGGTGTCGGAGACCTGCACCAGCCCCTTCTCTTCCACGATCGCCTCGGGGGCCTTGCCGCTTGTCCACATCTCGTCGAAGACGGTCTTGGCGATCTTGCCGGAGATGGTCCCCTTCTCGATGAGCTGCAGCAACGCCGTAAGGCGCGCCGGCGCCACGGGGCACTCCGCGATCCCCTTCCCCGCCTCGTTCAGGGCGCGGGTCACCTCCCCCATCACCCAGTTGGCGGCCCCCTTGGCCGGGGCGCCGAGGGCTATGCACGCCTCGAAGTACTCGGCCATCTCCCGGGTGGCGGTCAGGACCTCGGCGTCGTAGTCGGAAAGCCCCAGCTCGGAGCGGTAGCGGCTTCGCCGCGCCTCGGGGAGCTCGGGGAGCGACAGGGCCACGTCGGCCACCCAGTCGTTGGAGATCACCAGCGGCACCAGATCGGGGTCGGGGAAGTAGCGGTAGTCGTGGGCCTCCTCCTTGCCGCGCATGGAGCGGGTCTCGCCGCTGTTCGGGTCGAAGAGGCGGGTCTCCTGGACCACCTTTCCCCCCTCCCCGAGCAGCTCGATCTGGCGCTCGATCTCGTACTCGATCGCCTGCTTCACGAAGCGGAAGGAGTTGACGTTCTTGGTCTCGGTGCGGGTGCCGAAGGTGGTGGAGCCCACCGGCATGACCGAGACGTTGGCGTCGCAGCGAAAGCTCCCCTCTTCCATGTTCCCGTCGCTGATCCCGAGATAGACCACGATCTGGTGGAGCTTCCTCAGATAAGCGACCGCCTCGTCGGCGCTGCGGAGGTCGGGCTCCGAGACGATCTCCAGAAGCGGGGTGCAGGCCCGGTTGAGGTCGACGCCGGAGCCGCTCCCGAGTCCCGGGACGTCGCTGTGGACCAGCTTCCCCGCATCCTCCTCCATGTGGATCCGGGTGATGCCGATCCGCTTCACCCCCCCGTCCACCTCGATGTCGAGGTGGCCGTTCTGGCAGATGGGGAGCTCGAACTGGCTGATCTGGTACCCCTTGGGGAGGTCGGGGTAGAAGTAGTTCTTCCGGGCGAAGACGCTGCGGGGCGCGATCCGGCAGTTGGTGGCAAGCCCCGCCCGGATGGCGAACTCCACCACCTTCCTGTTCAGGACCGGGAGCGCCCCCGGCATCCCGAGACAGACCGGGCAGGTCTGGGAGTTGGGGCTGGCGCCGAACCGGGTGGAGCAGCCGCAGAAGATCTTGGTGTCGGTTTTGAGCTGGACGTGGACTTCAAGGCCGATGACGGCTTGGTAGTTCATGGGTATCTCCGATACTGCCGAGCGGCAGATTAGATTCAAGTGCCTCTATTCTGAACGACAAAGGAGCGTATTGCTCCGAGGAATTCATCCGCAACGGCCACGCATGACACGGCGTCTTCCCGCGACACGGTGACCAGTTCCTTGTAGTCAGCCTCTTGCCGTGCCTCAAAGAGCTTGTGCAGTTGTTTCGAGTAGCGCTTGTCCATGAGGCCGGCATGGACGAATTCCTTGTCAAAAATGGCAATGACACCAGAGTGTTTCGATGTCTTGGGGTTTATGCCCCGATGGAGGAATAACGCCATGACGGCATAGAACATGGCGTAGTAGGCCCTGTTGACGACAGAACGGGGGCTCAGATTCTCCGCAAGCATCTTTTGAGCGTCAGCAAGGGTTTCTTCCGCCTGCCCGAGCCGATAGGCGAACAGGGTCTCCCGGTCTGTCATATGCGAATTCCCTCTTCCGCAATGCTTTGAACGATGGGTGACGAACGGAGCGCCGTCTCTTCAATCTCGTAGCGCGTGAAAATCAGCGGCGAGATTACCAGATGGTTCTCGAAGCCGACCTCCCAGACGATATCCTCGATCTTCTCCCTCTTCTCCCGGTCGAGGGATTCGACTTCCAGAAAAATGTCCAGATCGGAGTAATCGTCGCCGCTGCCCCGGGCCCGGGAGCCGAAAACCTTGAAATCAAGGAGCTCAACGGTTGTGGACAATCGTCGTTTCAGCTCCCTGGCTATGGCCATATCCAATGGTGTCATGGCTTACCTCGCCCCGTTCAGGCAGGGGACTACAGTGCCGCTTTGCGTTCATGCCACGCCGTCGCCTGCTCGAAGGCGTGGGCGGCACGGAGGATCGTCTCCTCCCCGAAGGGGCGGCCGATGAGCTGCAGGCCGATGGGGAGGCCGGCGGCGCTCATGCCGGCGGGGACGGAGATGGCGCAGGTGCCGGCAAGGTTCACGGGGATGGTGAAGATGTCCGACAGGTACATCTGGAGCGGATCGCTCGTCTTCTCGCCGATTTTGAAGGCCGGGGTCGGGGCCACCGGGGTGAGGATGGCGTCCACGGTCTCGAAGGCCTTCAGGAAGTCCTGCATGATGAGGGTGCGGACCTTCTGGGCCTTCAGGTAGTAGGCGTCGTAGTAGCCGGAGGAGAGGGCGTAGGTGCCGAGCATGATCCGGCGCTTCACCTCGGCGCCGAACCCCTCGGCCCGGGTCTTGCGGAACATGTCGAGGAGGTTCGCCGCCCCTTCCGCCCGGTGGCCGAAGCGGACCCCCTCGTAGCGGGCCAGGTTGGAGCTCGCCTCGGCGGTGGCGACCAGATAATAGGTCGCCACGGCGTAGTCGGTGTGGGGCAGGGATATCTCCACGAACTCGGCCCCGAGCCCCCGGTAGGTCTCGATCGCCTCGTCCAGGGCACGCTTCACGTCGGGGTCGAGCCCCTCGATGTAGTACTCCTTCGGAAGCCCCAGTCGCAGCCCCTGCACGTCGCTGGTGAGGGATTTGGTGTAGTCGGGGACCGGGAGGTCGACGCTGGTGGAATCCAGGGGATCGTGGCCGGCTACCGCCTGGAGCATCAGGGCGCAGTCGGTCACGTCCCGGGTCAGGGGCCCCACCTGGTCCAGGGAGGAGGCGTAGGCGATCACCCCGTAGCGGGAGACCCGGCCGTAGGTGGGGCGAAGCCCCACGCAGCCGCAGTGGGAGGCGGGCTGGCGGATGGAGCCGCCGGTGTCGGTCCCGAGGGTGGCGGTGGCGGTGCGGGCCGCGATGGCCGCCGCCGAGCCGCTGGAGGAGCCCCCCGGGATGCACTCCAGGTTCCAGGGGTTGCGGGTCGGCCCGAAGGCGCTCGACTCGCCGGAGGAGCCCATGGCGAACTCGTCCTGGTTCAGCTTCCCCACGATCACCGCTCCGGCCGCCGTGAGCCGCGTCACCACCGTCCCGTCGTAGGGGGGAACGAAGTTGCCGAGGATCCGCGAGGCGCAGGTGGTACGGATCCCTTTGGTGACGAAGATGTCCTTGAGGGCGACGGGAATGCCGGTCAGCGGGGCGATCCGTCCCTCGGCGATCCGTTGGTCCGCGGCCTCCGCCGCCGCCAGGGCCTCCTCGGGGGTGACGGTGATGTAGGCGTTTACCTTGGGGTCCACCGCCTCGATCCGGGCGAGCATCGTCCGGGTCGCCTCCACGGAGGAGACTTCCTTCCGCTTCAGCCGGTCGTGCAGTTCGTGGATGGTCAGATCAAAGAGTTCCATGAGTTCTCCGACAAGGGGGCATGTAGGGGCAAACCTTGTGTTTGCCCTCATTCGGGCGATCACAAGGATCGCCCCTACGGTAAATTTATTCGATCACCTTCGGCACCCGGAAGAACCCCTCCACCCGGTCGGAGGCGTTGGCGAGGGCGTTCTCCACCCCGATGGAGGGGCGGACCTCATCGTCGCGGAAGGCGTTTTCCACCGGCACCGCGTGGGCGGTGGGGACGATGCCGTCGGTGTTGAGCTCGTTCAGCTTCTCCACGTAGGCGAGGATGGCATCCATCTGGCCGGTGAAGGTCTCAACCTCCTCGGGGGAGAGTTCAAGGCGGGCCAGCAGGGCCACGTGCTCGACGTCGGCACTTGTCAGTTTCATGGGATGGTCTCCGTGGGGTCAAACAGTGATAATGAACGGTATTTTGTAGCACGAATGGAGGGAAATGACAAGGCGGCGGGGGACGACGCAAGGCCGGCGCGATCTCCGCCGGCCTTCGCTTTTACCCAGCCCCCAGGGCCGCCTCCTTCACCCCCCGCAGGTCCAGCTTCCCGGTGCCGAGAAGCGGCAGGGCATCCACCGCCACGTAGCAGTCCCGCCCCGGTTTCCAGAGGTTGGGGAGGTCGCTCTCGGCCATAAGCCGGTGGAGGGTTTCGGCGTCCCCCGCCACCCGGGCGAAGACCACTACAAGCCGCTCCCCCTTCTTCTCGTCGGGAACCCCGGTCACCGCCAGCACGCCGGTCATCCCGAGCCGGGCGTGGAGGGCGTCCTCCACGGCGCCGTGGGGGACCATCTCCCCGGCGATCTTGCTGAAGCGGGAGAGGCGGTCGGTGATGTGGAGGAAACCGTGGTCGTCCAGGTGCCCCAGGTCACCGGTGACGTACCAGCCGTCCCGGATGGCCTCGGCGGTCTTCTCCGGCTTGTGGAGATAGCCGAGCATGACGTTGGGCCCCTTCACGAGGATGAGCCCCGTGGTCCCCTCGGGGAGGGGGTCGAAGGTCTCGGGATCGACGATCTTCACCACCACGCCGGGGACCGGGAGCCCCACGCTCCCCTCCCGGAAGCCGGCCTGGCGGACCCCGTCGATCTCCACGTCGGGGAGCGAGAGGGAGATTACCGGCGAGAGCTCCGTGGCGCCGTACCCTTCCATGGGGCGGATGCCGAACTTTGCCTCGAAGGTGTCGGCCAGCTTCCGCTTAAGCTTCTCGGCGCCGGTGATGACAAGGCGAAGGGTCGCAAAATCCTCCTTCTTGGCCCGGCGGAGATAGGCCATGAGGAAGGTGGGGGTGGCGATGAGGAGGGTCGACTGCCGCTCCCGGACCGTGGTGGCGATGATCTCGCCGTCCAGGGGGTTCGTGTGGTAGACGGCGGAGAAGCCCGAGAGAAGCGGCAGCCAGAGGGTGCCGGTAAAGCCCAGGGAATGGAAGAAGGGGAGGGCCGAGCAGATGTTGTCCCGCCGGGTGGGGCGGAAGACCATCCGAAGCGCCTCCAGGTTGGAAAGGATGTTGTGGTGGGAGAGCATCACCCCCTTGGGCTCCCCGGTGCTCCCGGAGGAGAAGATGATTGTGGCGAGCCGGTCGACCTCGAACCCGGCGGGGCGGGCCAGGGTCCGGAGGGGGAGGAAGCGGGCCTTCAGGAACGCCCGCCGCTTGTCGCCCTCGGTGAGGCCGGCCAGGAGATCCTCCACGTAGAGGGCGCCCGGGAACTCCGGCAGGGAGCCGAGCTTCTCCAGGAAGACCCGGGAGGTGATGGTGGTCCGTATCCCGCACTGGGCAAGGGCCGAGCGGATCCCTTCAGGCGAAGCGGTGTAGTTCAGGTTCACCGGAACGGTGCCGCTCAGGGTGAGGGCAATGTTGACGAGGGCCCCACCCACCGTGGGGGGAAGGCAGACCCCCACCATCTCCTGACCGGCGGTGATGGGTTTCAGCTTTGCGGCAAGGGCCACCGCCCCGGTGAGGGCCTTGCCGTAGGTCAGCTCCCGGCCGCCGGTGTCGGCCAGGGCGAGGCGGTTCCAGTTCTCCCGGGCCGTCTCGGCGAAGAGTTCCCCCAGGGGACGGCGGAAAGGCTTGCGGGCTTTGAACCAGGCGGCGGAAAGTTCCAGCACCGCCCGGCGGGTCTCCTGGGTACTGCTCCCGGCAGGCAGAGGAGCTCCGAAGAGCACAGCCACCCGGTAGGGGAGCAGCGACGGGAAGCGGGAGAGGAGCTTGCCGTGGGCGTAGGAGAGGATGCTCCCCCAGGCGCCGCCGATATAAACCGGGATGATGGGGTGGTTCGTCCCCTTCACGATCCGCTCGAATCCCCCCTTGAACTGGTTGAGCATGCCATTGCGGGTGATGGCCCCCTCGGCGAAGATGCAGACAAGGTACCCGTCGTCCAGGGCCTTCCGGGCGCTGGCGATGAACTCCAGGAGCCCCTTCTTCCCGTCCTTGGCCGATACGGGGATCACCCCCATCAGGGCGCAGAGCTGCCTCAGGATCGGCGTGTTGTAGATCTCCCGCTCCATGATGAAGCGGATCCGCCGCTGCTGGGTGGCGATGAGAAGGAGGGCGTCGAGCCAGGAGACGTGGTTCGCCACCAGGAGCGCACCCCCCTCAACCGGGACGTGGCGGTCGTCGATGATGGCGAGGCGGTAGCAGAGCCGCATTGCCACCAGGGCGATGAAACGAAGCAGGAAGTCGGGGAGCACCCGGAGGGTGACGACGGTGAGGATCAGGGTGATGGCTCCGAGCACCCCGAAGCAACCGGCTGGCGAGAACCCCAGGGGACCGGAGAGGAACCAGAGAAGCCCCGATGCCAGGAGCACCCCGACCCAGCTCAGGAACGAGGAGGCGGCCAGGATCTCCCCCCGCCGGTCGGCCGGGGCCCGGAGCTGGATGAAGGACTGGAGCGGCACGATGAAGAGACCGGCGCTCACCCCGAACAGGGCAACCGCCGTCAGGATTGCAGGAAGATGGGCCGGAAGGGTCGCCAACAGAAGAGCGGATATGGTGAGCCCCATGGCGCCGATGGGAACCACGCCGAACTCAACGGTGCGCCCCGACATGCGGCCCGCCAGAAAGGAGCCGGCGCCGATCCCCACGGCCGCAGCCAGAAAGAGGTAGCCGCTCTGTTCTTCTGAAAGGGCCAGGAGCTTCATGCCGAAGGGCAGAAGGTTCAGCTGGCAGAAGGCCCCCACGAAAAGGAAATAGGCGGCGCCGATCACCGCCAGGAGGAGATAGCCGTCTGACCTCAGGCCCCGCAGAGTGCGCCAGTAGACCAGCGGCGAAAAGGCCAGAGGGCGGTCGGGCGCAGCGGCGGAAGTGGCCGGAAGGGAACGGGCTGCCAGCAAGCCGGCCACCGCCACGCCAACGCCGGCCAGGAGAGCAATCCCGTGGCGGCCGCCGGCCAGTTGCACCAGAAACGGCGCCAGAGCCGTCCCGCCAACGATGGCCAGAAAGGACCACATCTCCAGGAGGCTGTTGGCCCGGGAGAGCTCTTCCCGCGTCACCAGCTCCGGCACCGCGCCGTACTTTGCCGGAGCGAACAGGGCACTGTGGGTCCCCAGCAGGAAAACCACCCCGTAGAGCAGTGGCGGGCTGGCGACAAGCAGTCCGACCACGGCCAGCAGCGCAATACCCACCTCCAGCATCTTCACGCCAATGATGATCCGTCCCTTGGGAAAGCGGTCAGCCAGGGAGCCGGCCAGGGCCGAGAAGAGGAGGAAGGGTGCCACGAAGGAGGCGCTGCCGATGGCCGCTACGGTGGCGGCACGCTCTTGACCGAGCCGTCCGATGAGGAAGAAGACGATGATCAGCTTGATGATGTTGTCGTTCAACGCCCCCAGGGCCTGCACGAGGTTGAGGCGATTGAAGGCGGTGGGAGGCGGAGCGATTCGATAGTCGATGGTGTTCATGGAAGCCTCGGAACCCCTCCCCCGCCTCCCCTTGTCAGGGGAGGAGCCAGTTCTTCCCCCCTGACAAGGGGGGAACGAGGGGGGTTGATTTGAATATGTCAACGAATTACATCACGCCCCAGAAGTTTGGCAGCGTTGTTAAGCATCGTCTCCGGCATCCCCAGGGCCAGCTTCAGGGCCACGTCCCGGTCCCAGGGGTTGCCGATGGCGGCCAGCCGCCGGGCCTCGGCCGGGCCGAGCCGCAAGAGGTGGAACCAGGGGGAGGTGAGCCCGATGGCGGGCAGGGGCATGTCGGTGCCGTAGAGGAGCCGGTCGTGGATCTCCCGGTGGGCCAGGACCCGCAGCAGGTGCCCCGGGCGGTTAATCTGGGTGAGGGCCGAGATGTCGGCGTAGAGGTTCTGGAATTGCGCGAAGAGGGGGAGGATGCGGGCCAGGTTCGCCTCCCCGTGGCTTTGGCCGCTGGAGGCGCAGTGGGCGGCGATGACCGTCACCCCCTCCTCCAGGGGAAGGCGGAGCCGCTCCGGATCGGCCAGGGCATTGTCGGCCCGGGTGAAGGACTCCTCCAGGCCGGTGTGGGTGAGAAGCGGCAGGTCCAGCGCCACCAGGCGCCGGTAGAAGGGGACGAACCGCCTGTCGGCCGGATCGATCCCCTGGATGGAGGGGAGCCACTTCACCAGCACCGCCCCGGCTGCGGCCGCCGCATCGAGCCGCTCCAGGGCGTCGGGCCGAAGGGGGTTCACGCTGGCGCCGAAGTGAAGGTTCGGGTGGCGCCGGCATTCTTCGGCCAGGAATTCATTGGGGATGTAGAGCTCGGTCCGCTCCCGGTCCAGTTCGCCGCGGCCGTCCACCACGCCGTCCAGGGCGAGCACCACGGCGGCCCGGACCCGGGCCGAAGCGGCCAGCCGCTCGGAGAGGCGCCGGAGCACCAGGGCGTCCCCCTCCCGCTCCAACTCCCCCTCGGTCACGCCGAAGGATCTGAGGTAGAAGCGGTACTTCCAGCTCCGGCGCAGCCGCGGCGATATGAAACAGCCGCTGCCGCCGGCGCCGATGCCGGCGGCGTGGCAGTGGATGTCGACAACGGTCATGGGGGATGGCGGGGTGATCATGGGAGGCTCCCGAACGGCAATGAATTGCGGCTTCCCTCGCCGGGATCAGGCCCGCTCCAGCCCGGCGAAGCGGACCAGGAGTTTCTTCGGCCCCACGGAGCCGAACCAGACGATCACCTTCTGCTCGTCCCCCTTCCCCTCGATCTTGCGGATGGTGCCGACGCCGAACTTGCCGTGGCGCACCCTCATTCCGAGCCAGATCCCATCGTTTTCCGGCTCGTCGGGGACCACCTCCACGTCGCCGAAGTCAGGCTCGATCTCCGTCTCGAAGATGGCCGCCAGATTGTGGCGCGGCGGCTCTTCCCTCCTCATGCCTCTCTCCTCACTCCTCACCGGCTGGGCGAAGCCCGGCCCCTCCTCCAGGTCCAGCAGGTCCCGGGGGATGTCGGCGATGAAGCGCGACGGCATGTTCACCTGGTCCTGGCCGAAGATCCGGCGGCGACGGGCGTTGGTGAGAAAGAGCCGCTCCCGGGCCCGGGTCATCCCGACGTAGCAGAGGCGGCGCTCCTCCTCCATCCCCTCCGGGTCGTCCAGGGAGCGGACGTGGGGAAAGAGCTTCTCCTCCATCCCGATCATGAAGACCATCGGAAATTCGAGCCCCTTGGCGGCGTGGAGGGTCATGAGGGTGGCCGACTCGCGCCTCCCCTCCCCCCGCTCCAGGTCCGAGACCAGCGACACCTGCTCCAGGAAGGGGGCAAGCCCCTTCTCTTCGCTGGTCCGCTCGAACTCCTCCATGGCCGAGAGAAGTTCCTGGAGGTTGTCGAGGCGGTCGTTGGCCTCGTCGCTTCGCTCCTCCTTGAGCCTTGCGGCGTAGCCGGTCTCCTCGATGATGCGGGAGGCGAGCTCCGCGAGGGGAACCTCCTCCGCCAAGGCGGAGAAGCGCTCCATGAGCTGCACGAAGGAGGCGATCTTCCCCCGGGGGCCGGCGGCGAGAAGCCCCCCCGTGGCCGCCTCCCGCAGGGCGTCGGCGAGGATGTACCCCTGGCGCGCCGCCAGCTCCGCCACCCGCTCCACGGTGGCGTGGCCGATCCCCCGGGCCGGGACGTTGATGATCCGCCTAAGCGAGATCTCGTCGGCCGGGTTGGCCAGCACCCGCAGGTACGCCAGGATGTCCTTCACCTCCAGCCGCTCGTAGAACCGCATCCCCCCCACCATGTGGTACGGGATCCCTTCCGCCACCATGGCGTCCTCGATCACCCGGGACTGGGCGTTGGTCCGGTAGAAGACCGCCACGTCCCGCAGGTCGCCGCCGCGGCGCACATGCCGCTCGATCTCCCGGCAGACGAAGCGCGCCTCCTCCCGCTCGTCGGCCAGCCGCCGGTAGACGATCCGTTCCCCCGGCGGGTTCTCGCTCCAGAGGGTCTTGGCCTTGCGCCCCCGGTTTTTGGCCACCACCCTTCCTGCGGCGGCGAGGATGTTCTGGGTGGAGCGGTAGTTCTGCTCCAGCTTCACGGTCGTGACGCCGGGAAAGTCCTTCTCGAAGTCGAGGATGTTGCGGATGTCGGCCCCGCGCCAGCGGTAGATCGACTGGTCGTCGTCCCCCACCACGCAGAGGTTGCGCCGCTCCCCGGCCAGCAGGCGCACCAGCCGGTACTGGATCGGGTTCGTGTCCTGGTACTCGTCCACGAGGAGCCAGCGCCAGCGCTCCTGGAATTTGCCCAGCACCTCGGGGTGCTCCTCGAAGAGCCGCACGGTCTGCAGCACCAGGTCGCCGAAGTCGAGGGCGTTGCACTTCTTCAGCCGCTCCTGGTAGGCGCCGTAGACCCGGGCGAGAACCTCTCCCATGTGGTCGCCGGTCGGAATCTCCTCCGGGGGGATGCCGCGGTTCTTGCAGTCGTCAATGGCGGCGGCGAAGGAGCGGGGCGGGTAGCGCTTCTCGTCGAGGCCGAGGCCGACGATCACCTCTTTCAGAAGCTTCTCGGCATCCTTGTCATCGTAGATGGCGAAGGCGGGGTCGTACCCCAGGTGGTGCCCCTCGCGGCGAAGGATCCGGGCGCAGGTGGAGTGGAAGGTGGCGATGAGGGGGGTCTCCCCTCCCCCCACGAGCCGCTCCACCCGCTCGCGCATCTCGCCCGCCGCCTTGTTGGTGAAGGTGACCGCCAGGATCTGCCACGGCGGCACGCCGCGCTCCAGGATCAGGTGGGCGATGCGGTGGACGATGACCCGGGTCTTCCCGGAGCCGGCGCCGGCCAGCACCAGGAGCGGCCCCTCGCCGTGGAGGACCGCCTCTTTCTGGGGGGGGTTGAGATTTTTCAGAAGGTCCATGGGGTATCCCTTGATTTGAGCTTATACACTACCCAACTAATCTAGCCGTCTTCGGATCGTAAATCATCGTGGAAATCGAACCTTCGCGAATACGTTGTACGGCTTCATCAATCACATGAAGAGGCACAAGGAACCATTCCCTTGGCCGTACTGGATTACCGAAACGGTCGTGGATTGTAAGGTCCAACTGCGCAGGAGCAAAGATGCGATGGAAGAGGTTCTCCAGCTTCGTACGGTTGATTCCGGCCAGTTTGTAGCTGGCAATAACTTCAACATCCGCCAACAGATAAGTAGCATCATGAGAAGCATTGGCGACACGAGATTCAACCCTTCCACCCGTGACACCGATCTTGTGAATCAACTCTCGGTGCTCCGCGATAAATGGGTGACTGGACAAGCTGCGCAGCACATAGATGGTGCCGCTTTCAATGTCATCCTCTTCCCACGTCTCACTGAACAACGGCCCGACATTCGGATCGGTGATTAGCCTTGCCTCCGCATCGCGATGAAGTGCCCGCTGGAGGGAGCGTTGCAATACGTTACTCTCGGTTCCATTGTCGTAGATGACACGTAACCGACTATCGCGCCGCTCATACTTCGTAGTGAACTCTTCTCCCACCTCGGCTACATAGGCAATCTGACCGCCGACGATAAAGAACGTGCCCCGCTGGATCTCGTCCATTGCCCGGATATGAAAAGAACGCGTCTGGCGCATGCCGGACTTCAGCTCTCCTTTCACCTTTTCGAACAGCGGCTTGAAGTGCTCGAAATCCTCGCAGACTGTACGATTCGCTATTTCTTCGGCCGCACGCTTTTCCGCGCTCGTTCGAACATGGCGTAGTTCGGTGATTTCGGAGGAACCGGCCGCACCTTCGAGTTCGGCGAGCAGCTCATCGTCGTCCATCGTCTCCATTGGCTCTGTCTGGGCAATCTCAGCCCCGGTCAACAGTCCCTGATGATCGAGCGGTCCGAGAAGGGCTCGGCACTCCTCCAATGCACGCAGACGGTCAAGGCGCACAGCATACAGTCGTTCGGAAATATCCTTGTCTTCACCGTGCTGCGGGGCGCGGCCGTGCTGCTCGGCAAATAGCTGGATTTCCTCGAACCCGGCAATGATGCGCTCCTCACGTGGCGAGCGTCCCCCCTTCTTTTCCGGCTGGGCGAATTCGTCCAGCTCTGCACGCAATTCGTCGAGATCAAGCATAGCGCCCCTCATCCATGAAGCGGACAAAGGCGGCAGCACCTTCGGCCATCCGTTTTTCCCAGGGGTCCGCCGAACTGAGCGACGGCAACCGCCCACGTTCCTTCTTGAACTTCACAGTGCGGACAGCAAGATCCTTGGCCTCCTCTGGCGTGAGAGTCGTACGTTTGGCCGCAATCGCCGCCGCCACCTGCTTCAGGCTCTCCTCACTCATTGCCTTGGCAAGGATCGCATACGCCTCGCTGAAGGGATTGATGCGGTCAATGAGGTCGATGTCCAGTTCTCGTACATCCATGGCAAACTTGCGCACACCTTGAATCAGGGCGGTATTGGCGACCGGCTCGCCAGTGCCTGCGTTCCCGTTGCCGGTTACGAGTTGTTTGGCCTGTTGCACCAGATTGATGGCAGCGACAGCGTGCTGGCGCACCGCCTCCTGGTCTTCCTCATCAAGATCCGGATACTTCTCCTTGATGATCTTGCCCATACGTACCTGGGTCAATTCCTCGGGCACCAGCTCCTCGTCAAACAAGCCACGTTCGATGGCAGTCTTATCCTGGACGAAGGTTGCAATGACTTCATTCAGATCTTCCCGGCAAATACGGACCGCCTCCTCGCTTTTGGGCTCCGCGAGTCCCTTGATTTCGACCAGATAACGCCCCGTCTCTTCGCACACGCCGATATTGCACCGGTTGGGATCATAACCGGCTTCGCCGTAAGTGAATCCTGGTTCGGGTATATTCTCCGGATGTTTTGGCCTGAACTCGAAACGTGGCGCTAAAACCTGCTCCATCAGCAGGCTTGCGGCGATGGCCTTCAAGGTATCGTTTACCGCCTCGGTAACCGCTTGTTCAGAGGCGTCGGGCTCGGCGATCAGGTTGGTGAAACGGGCGTGAGTCTTTCCGGGGGCGTCACGGGTGGCACGGCCAATGATCTGCACGATTTCCGTGAGGCTCGACCGATAGCCGACCGTCAGCGCGTGCTCGCACCAGATCCAATCGAAACCTTCCTTTGCCATGCCCAAAGCTATGATGATGTCGACATGACCGCGGTTGTTCTTCTGAGCCGGATCTTTAAGCGCAGCAGAGACCTTGTCCCGCTTGGAGGGATCATCGTCTACCAGGTCAGCAATCCGCAGGACGTTGCCACCGGATGTCTTGACCAACTGGAATCCGGTCTCGGGATCTGTCCCTTGCCACTCACCAAGCTCTTCAATGATGTGCTCGACCTCCCGGATCTTATCCTTCGTACTTTCGCGGGAATTGACATTCGGGATATGAACGATGGTTTTTTCATCCGAGTCGAGCACCTTGAGAATATCATCGGCATAGGAACCTGAGTAGAAGAAGTAGCCGATGTCGAGCCGCTTCAGATACTCGTAACCGTTGAGCTGTTCATAGTAGGTGTAGGTGACGGTATCGAACTTCGACTCATCCTGCGGTGCCAGCACGGCATCGGCGTCGCCCCGGAAGTACGAGCCCGTCATGGCGATGATGTGTACCCGGTCGCGGGCGATGAACTGCCCGAGATGCAAGCCGAGTTTGTTGTCAGGGTTGGCCGAAACATGATGAAACTCGTCAACGGCAATCAGGCGGTCATCGAATGTCTCCACCCCGAACTGATCGACGGCGAAACGGAAGGTGGCGTGGGTACAGACCAGTACCTTGTCCTCCCCTTCGAGGAACGCACCTACTGACTTGACCTTCCCGCCATTGTCCGTACCAGGGGCGTTGCACAGGTTCCATTTCGGCTCCACGCGCCAGTCGGCCCAGAAGCCGAAACTGCTCAATGGTTCGTCATTGAAGCTCGCGCCGATGGTCTTCTCCGGCACCACGATAATCGCCTGTTTCAAGCCCTGGTTGTGGAGCTTATCGAGAGCAATGAACATCAACGCCCGGCTCTTGCCGGAGGCCGGTGGCGACTTGATCAGCAGGTACTGCTCGCCGCGCCGCTCAAAGGCGCGCTCCTGCATCGGCCGCATGCCGAGTTCATTGGCCTTCGTCGAGCTGCCATTGCCGGCATATTGCACCGAGACGGACGGTATGGATTGAACCTGTATCATACAGAGTTTCCTTTCAAGTAAAGCTCATAACCGCGCATAAAGGCCCATAAAAGCCCATAACGGCTCATTCTCGCCCAGCGTATAAAACGAGCCGCGTAATTTCCCGTGCTGTATCAACTTGCCTTCCTCATTGAGCCGGGTTAACAGTTTTCTTGCCCGAATCACGATTCAAACAGCACGAATCAATTAGCTTGCCGCGCCGGATTCAGATAGTTCCCGCTCGATCTGTTCGATGCTGGGCAGGCTGGTTTGTAATTCCTGGGGCAGAGATTCCACCAGTTGATATTCCGCAACACCAATAGGTTTGGAATTGTCGCGCAGCGCGTATTCTGCAACCACTTTGTTCTTGCTTTTGCAGAGCAGCAGGCCGATGGTGGGGCTATCCTGCGGATGCTTGATCTGGGCATCCACCGCCGTAAGGTAAAAGCTCAATTGCCCAAGGTGCTCGGGTTTGAACTTGCCCCCTTTAAGTTCGATTACTACATAGCAGCGCAGCTTGAGGTGATAGAAGAGCAGGTCGATGAAAAACTCGTCACCCCCCACGTCCAGCAGCACCTGTCGCCCCACGAAGGCAAAGCCCGCGCCCAGCTCCAGCAAAAATTCGGTGACATGCTTCACCAGGGCATTTTCGATCTCGCGCTCCTGCGCTTCGTCGGTCAGACCCAGAAAGTCGAACCGATACGGATCTTTCAGCGACTCACGGGCCAGGTCGGATTGCGACGCAGGCAGGCTGACGGCAAAGTTGGTGACCGCCGCGCCGTTGCGCTCCAGCAGGCGGGTTTCGATCTGCATCACCAGGATATTGCGCGACCAGTTGTGCTCGATTGCTTTGGACAGATACCAATTGCGTTCTTCGCTGGTTTTGAGCTTGCCTATCAGGGTGCAGAGATGAAACCAGGGTAATTGTGCAGCAGCTTGCTGCACAAATTCCGCATCTGGCCACGCCTCGGCAAAAGCGCGCATGTACTTGAGGTTGCGGGGCGAAAAACCCTTCATGTCAGGAAAGGCGGCGCGCAGGTCGTGCGCAAGTCGCTCGATCACCTTGGCGCCCCACCCCTGCTCGGCCTGCCGCGCCAGAATATCGCGCCCAATCTGCCAGTAGAGCAGCACCAGTTCACGGTTGACCGCCAGGGTGGCACGCTGCTGGGCAGTGTGGATACGCCCCTTGAGGTCGGCCAGCCAATCGGCATAGCCGTCGGGTGGCGGGGTCAGGCTGACAGGTGTATCGCTCATGCTTTCTTCCCCCGAGTGACTTTCGTGGCAGGCTTGCCCGCATTCGCCGTCATCTTCGTGTACAGCTCGAACAGTTTTTCCAGCCGCTCCGTGTCGTTGCGGAAACGGCGGCCGATGTAAATCCGCTCCAACACTTCGTCGTTGCGTTCGTGCGCTTGGCGCAGGTCGGTAGGCATGGTGTCGGGATCGTAGAGATCGGCGATGGTTGCCGGGAAATGGGCCTCGCGCGCCAGCAGAATGTCCTCGGCACAGCGGGTCAGGTCAGCCTTGTTCTTTTCGGTAAGAGTTGGGACGGGGAAGGTGTTCCAGCCGAGGGTGTTGGAATAACGATAGTCCGTCTTGATCTTTCCGCAAACAGTCGCAATCCATACTAAATGCAAACGGGATGTAATGAGCGACATATTCCACAGAGGAGCGTCGTAGATCGCGAAAGCAGCGTTCGAAACAACTGTTCCGGCCGGCATGAATCCGACTGGAAGGTAAGAGCGCCTTTCGCTAGTGTGGATTGGGACAACAAGAGGAGACGAAGTTCTAGCGCTGTGACCATACCTAATTTCAACAAATGTATGGGGGCGGCTTGCCGCCTCCATGGTCGGTTTTTTGGTGCTCTTCTCTCGGAACGAGCGGACGCTGTCAATTCGAGCAGATATCTCCGATACTTGGATTGCGTCGATCAGCTTGTTCTGCTCAATCCATAGACAGTAGCGTTGCTTACCATCAATGAATTCAGTGCTGCCAATATAGGGCAAAACTACGTCTGAGAGAGCAGGGGGTAAATCTAGATGCCGTTTATCCTCAAGAGATAGGACTAGGTGGCCACCATCGGCTGGTTTACTTCCGTAATCCATTGGATGAAGGCCGTTAAGCGGCCGCGAGGCGCTCAAAACATATATATTGCTTGTTGGTACTAGATAAGCATTTATGCAGTCGCATTCCTTGTATATCGCCTTACCGTACTCTGTTAGAGAGTACAGCTTCCTTAGATGAGTGGTTCGCCGTGATATCCCGACAATAACCACCGTGACACCGGCATTATGACTGGCAAGGTTTGCCCATTTGAACGAAGTGTGGGCGAAGGATATCTCGTGTCCAGTCTGAAATACTAGAGGCCACATAGAGGATGCTTGTTGCCCTTGGCATACGGAATTCGTGGAAACAAAGGCTGCTGCTGAGTCGGTATGCGTTCCGTAGTCAGCAGCTTTCATAAACCAGCCACTTACATAGTCTAATATTTTCCAGTTAGTTGTTCGACTATCAAAGATGGCCGCCAAGTCAGACTTCTGCTGCTTAGACTGTAGCGACGAGCCGAGATAGGGTGGATTTCCGCAAATATAAGTTTCCCCACCCTCATTCTCAAAATCAATCTGCGCCTGATCAAGGGGAGTGCTAAACAAATCATCCGCCACCAGTTTTACCCCGGTACCGGTCGGCGGACAAATACACAGCCAGTCGAGTCGCAGGGCATTGCCGCAGGTAATCCAATTGTCCGCCGAAAGCGGCAAAAACTCGGCCAGCGCCTCCTTTTGCCCGCGATACAGAACATCACACTGATATTCGGCAATGATGAGCGCCAATCGGGCGATCTCGGCGGCAAAATCGCGAATCTCGATACCACGGAAGTTAGTCAACGGAATGTCGCTCTTGCGCCCCCGCTCGCCGCGCCGCTCGTTGATGGCGTTTTCAATCTCCCGCATCTGCTTGTAGGCGATGACCAGGAAATTGCCCGAGCCGCAGGCCGGATCAAAAACCCTGATCCTCGCAATCCGCTTGCGCAGGTTGAGGAGCATGCGCTGGTTATCGCCCGCTTCTTCAAGCCGCGCCCGCAGATCGTCGAGAAACAGCGGGTTGAGCACCTTCAGGATATTCGGCACGCTGGTGTAGTGCATGCCCAGCTCACCACGCTCCTCGTCATCAGCCACCGCCTGGATCATCGAACCGAAAATGTCCGGGTTGATCCTGGTCCAGTCGAGACTGCCGATGTGGAGGAGATATGACCGGGCGATCTTGCTGAACTTCGGCACATCAACGCCGCCCGAAAAGAGGCCGCCATTGACATAGGGAAAGGCATCAGCCCAACGCGGAATTTTCGCTTCCGCACGACCGGCATATTTGGTGTTCATGGCGCGAAAAATTTCGCTGATCACCTCATGGGTGTTCGCAGAGTCCCGCTCGCTCATCCGTTCAATGGTGCTGGTGAACAACCCGGATTCTTTAAAGATATCCGTATCCTCGGCAAAGAAGCAGAAGATCAGCCGCGCCATAAAATGGTTCATCTCATGGCGTCGGTCAGCGGTTCCCCACTCCGGATTGTCTTTCAGCAATTCGACATAAAGCCGGTTGAGGCGGCTGGTTGCCCGGATATCAAAAGAGCTGTCTCGTACCTGCTTGACCGTGGTGATACCGGCCAGCGGCAGGAAGAAACCGAAATGATCGGGGAAGTCTTGATAGGCGCAGGCAACCGTCTCGCCCGACTCCAGATCCTCGGCCTCAAAGTCCGTTCCGTCGGTTGATAGGATAAAGCGGGCTTTGGCCCTGGTCGTGGAGGGGCTTGCCTTCAGGGCAGCAAGGGTCTTGGTTACTTCGCCGGGTTGAGCGACTGCGATGTGGATATTGTTCGTCTGAAGAACGCCGCCCAGGTCGGACTTGTTTGACGCCCCCGAGCGCAAGCGCTTGATGGTTGTTTCCTTATTCCCAAATGCCTGGAGAAAGGAAAACGGAAACTCGTCCCCGTCAAAGGGTTGAAGCGCCAATTCGGATACTGCGGTCTCGATTTCTACTGCATTCATTTTACACCACGCTTACCGATACCAGGTGAACTTCCAACTTGTGCCAGTCCGAGCAGGGAGCACCAAGTTGGCAATTCTTTGTTGCTCTCAAAATCTCTCTAAACTTGCCGAGCAGGGTATTAGACATCAGGTTGAGTCTTATGATTTCATCAACTGTGCGCCCCCAAAGCTCCTGAAACGTAGCAGATTGTGGCTAATTTTTCCAGTTGATTGGCGGGTGTCGAGGTGAGAGTATAAGAGCACGTGACAAGCGGCATGTCGCCATCAAGAGCGTATGAAAACTTTCAAGGAGTTTTCATGGCGATCGTCCGATGCCGGACATGTATGCCAATTCCAGAGGAGTCCCCGTGAAGATCCTCTTCGTCCACCCCCACGGCAGCAACTGGATGGGGGAGGGAACCGACATCACCTCCCTCTTCAACCTGATGCCCCCCCTGGGGATCCTGTCGATTGCCGCGTACCTGGAGGCCCGCGGCATGGAGGCGGAGATCATCGACTGCTACGGCACGGCGCTCCGGGGCGAGGCGCTGGTGGCGGAGATCGTCCGGCGGCGCCCCGACGGGGTCGCCTTCTCCTGCACCACCTCGTCGTTTCTGGAGGGGTACGCCCTGGCGGAGCGGCTGAAGGAGCGGCTTCCCGAGCTGCCGGTGGTCTTTGGCGGCCCCCACGCCTGCTCGGTGGGGGTGTCGCTTCTGGAGCGCTTCCCGGCCATCGACTACCTGGTCATCGGCGAGGGGGAACAGACCATGTACGAGCTGGCCGCCGCCGGTTTCCGCAATGTGGCGACGATCCCCGGCGTCGGCTACCGGAAAGACGGCGCCGCCACCCTCTCGGCCCCCCGGGAGCTGATCCCCGACCTCGACTCCCTCCCCTTCCCCGCCTACCGCCGGCTCCCGGATTTCCCCCGGCGCTACACCCTGCCGCTCTTCAGCTACCCGAAGGCGCCCAACACGAGCATCATCTCCAGCCGCGGCTGCCCCTACCAGTGTTCCTACTGCGACCGCTCGGTCTTTTCCCGGGGATTTCGCTTCAACTCCCCCGAGTACATCGTGGAGCACCTGAAGATGCTCCACCGCGACTTCGGCATCCGCCACGCCTTCTTCTACGACGACCTCTTCACCACCGACCGCAGCCGCGTGGCACGGTTTTGCGAGCTGAAGGAGCGCGAACGGCTCCCGGTGGGGTATAATTGCATTGCCCGGCTGGAGCACGTGGACGGCGAGCTGCTGCGGCTTCTGAAGCGCTCGGGGTGCTGGCAGGTGAACTTCGGCATCGAGTCCGGCGACCCGGAGGTGATCAGAAAGCACCGCAAGTTCTACGGCCTCGACGAGGTGCGGGAGAAGCTCGCCCAGGTGCGCCGGGCCGGGATGCGGGTGAAGGGGCTCTTCATGATCGGGCTTCCCGGCGAGAGCGCGGCGTCGATCCGCCGCACCATCGACTACGCCCTCTCCCTTCCGCTGGACGAGATCAACGTCACCAAGTTCACCCCTTTCCCCGGGGCACCCATCTACCGGGATATCCGGGCGCAGGGGGAGTTCGACGAGAGCTGGCCCCTCATGAACTGCATGAACTTCGTCTTCGTGCCGAAGGGGATGACGCGGGAGGAGCTGGAGGGGCTCTACGACGAGTTCATCCGCCACTTCTACCGCCGCAGCCGCATCCACTGGGGGTACGCGCAGATGCTCTGGAAGTCCCCCGACAGCATCCTGCGGTTCCTGCGGCATCTGCCGGAGATCCTGCGGTTCGCGCTGGGGCAGAAGTGGTAGGTGGACGATGCGAAGGGCGGCAGCGGTTCTTCTGGCGATGGTTCTCCCGGGGCTTTCCGTTGCCGGCGCCGCCGACAGCGCCGTAGTCCGCAGCTCTCCCGGCGAGTACGCCCTTCTGGCCGGCTACGGCATCACCCACCGCGGCTTCGGCGCCACCCGGACCCAGGTCCAGACCGTCGACGCCATCCTCCGCTACGGCCACTTCCTCTCGGACGAGCACGGCGCGGGGTGGTACCGGGGACGCCACGAGCTCTTCGTGGAGCTCCCCCTCCACCTCACCGTGGATCCCCGGGTGCGGACCATGACCGGGGGGTATCTCCTCGGAAGCTGGAAGTTCACCTCCCTCGACCGGCTGGCCCCCTACCTCTTCGCCGGTGGCGGCGTCCTTTACAACGACCTGGGGCTCGCCACCCAGGGAACCCGGCTCAACTTCTCCTACCAGGGGGGGGTGGGGCTCCAGTGGTTTTACCGCCGGGATGTCGCCCTCGGGATCGAATACCGCTACCACCACGTCTCCAACGCCGGCACCGCCGACCCCAACGAGCCCCTCAACTCCAGCAAGATCCTCTTCGGGGTGTCGCTCTACCGCTGACCTCCCGTCCCTGCCGCTCCCCGTTCCGTCTGTTATAATTGATCCTGCCATGACCATGGACCGCCGCGATTTTCTGAGAATCGCCGGGATGGGAGGGCTTGCCCTCGCCTTCGCCGGCTGCGCGGGGAACCTCCCGCTGCCGAAGGATGTCTTTCCCGACTTCGGCGACCGGGAGCGCCCCTGGCTCGGTCTTGCCACGTCGCTTCGGGAGGAGCACGACTACGAAACCCGGATCGAAGGGAGCCTTCCGCCGGGGCTGCGCGGCACCCTCTGGCGCAACGGCCCGGCCCTCTTCGACCGGGGAGGGATGCGGAAGCGTACCCTTCTGGACGGGGACGGGATGGTGCAGTCGTTCACGATCCACTACGGCGGGGTCCACTACCGCAACCGCTTCGTCCGGACAGAGAAGTTCGTCGCCGAGGAGCGGGTCGGGCGCTTCCTCTATCCCACCTGGAGCACCCAGAAGCCGGGCGGGTTCTGGGCCAACTTCTGGCAGGCCGACTCCATCCCCCCCCAGGCGGGGATCACGGTCTACCTCTGGCGCGGCCGGCTCTTCGCCTTCGACGAGGGGACCATCCCCTTCGAGCTCGACCCGGAGAGCCTTGCCACCATTGGACCCTCGAACCTGGGACTTCCCCCCGGCACCGCCGTCTACTCCGCCCACCCGAAGCTCGACCCCCACACGGGGGAGTGGCTCCACTTCGGGGTGAAGTACGGCCCGCGGCCCCGGCTCCATCTCACCACCTTCAGGGCCGACGGCGGTCTCAGGCGGCACCTCGCCTTCCCCCTCCCCCGCTACGTCTACATGCACGACTGGATCGTCTCCGGCCGCTACCTCGTCGTCCTCCTCCAGCCGGTGGAGATCGCCTTCTGGGGGTTTCTCTTCGGCTTCCGCAGCCTCTTCGCCTCGCTTCGCTGGCGGCCGGAAGAGGGGAACCTTCTGATGATCGTCGAGCGGGAGGGGGCGGGGGAGCCCCGCTTCGTGGAGACCGAGGCGTGCTACATGTGGCACTCGTTCAACGCCTACGAGGAGGGGGGCGAGACCGTCGCCGACTTCATCGGCTACCGCAACCCCGACCACTTCGTGGGGGACGACCCGGTCATCTCCGCCGTCATGGAGGGGCGCCGGGGGAACTATGCATTCCCCGGCGAGATCATGCGCTACCGGCTCGACCCCGCCCGCTGGACGGTGCGGCGCGAGAGCCTGAACCGGGGGAGCTGCGAGTGGCCCCGGATCGACGAGCGGCTCCGCTGCCGGCGCCACCGCTTCGGTTACGCCCTGAAGTGCCTCCCGGGCGAGTTCTTCTGGTCCCTGGTGGTGCGCGTCGATTTTCTGACTGGCGACCTCGTGGAGTACTCTTTCGGCCGCGGCGTCTACTGCACCGAGCCGGTTTTCGTCCCGCGCCCCGGCGGCGGCGCCGATGAGGGGTGGCTCCTGGTGGAGATCTACGACAGCCGCTCCCGCACCAGCGCCCTCGCCATCCTCGATGCCGGCCGGGTCGCCGCCGGCCCCCTCGCCCTCGCCCACCTCACCCACCACGTCCCCTTCAGCTACCACGGCTGGTGGCACCCCGCCGCCGGCTGACCGCCGCCCCATCCAACCGAAATTCGGCAGTTGGCCGAGGTCTGCTCCGCTCAGAACGCCCTCTTTCTACTGCTCTAGGCTCATTGCGCGGCAGTCGATCAACTCACCCTGCGGGTTCGAACAAGATCGACCGCTATCGCTCCATTTCGCCAAGGGCAGCGACGAAAGAGTGCGTAAGTCGCTCCGTCAGACCTCGTCCAACTGCCGGATTGGGTTCATTCCTGAAGTTTCGGCCATTAACCGTTTTTTGGTTCAATGATTGCACTAGTTGTGCTATTGATGGCCATTCGCCCGCCGGGCGCATGAAGGATATGAACACATGCAATCGCAACTGTGCAACAAGATGAACTGCACCGACGAAGGAGCGTCGGCCGTTACTGCCGGGGGAGGAACGCCGGTGGAGGGGGGGGAGGAAGTTGCGGCGCGGGAGGCGCTCCGCGCTGCCGTCCGCCAGGCAAAGTGGCACCTGGGGCTCGTTCTCTTCGTGGCGGTTTCGCTTCCCGTCGTCCTCATTCCCCGCCGTATCGCCGTCGGGCTCGGGGGAATGGCCGGCTCCCTCGCCTTCCGTCTCCTCCCCAGGGTGCGGCGGACCGCCGTCGGCAACATCCGGGAGTCGCTCCCGTACCTGGCTACCCTCCCCGAGTGGGACCCCGCCTGCGGAACCCCCGAGGCGATCGCGCGGCGCACCTTCGCCAACTACGGCCGGACGGTGGTCGAGGTGCTGAAGCTCTACTACGGCTGCGGCGCCGGCCTTATGGAGCGGGTGGAATTCCGGGGGATGGAGCACTACGAACGGGCCCGGGAAAAGGGGAAAGGGATCCTCTTCGTCACCGGCCACTGCGGCAACTGGGAGCTCATGGCCCTCACCTTCGGCGCCCGCTTCGCCGACGTGGCGGTGGTCGCCCGCCGCCAGAAGTTTCCCCGGTTCAACGGCCTGCTGAACCGGCTTCGCCACGGCTTCGGCAACAGCGTCATCTACGCCGAGGGGGCGGCTCGCAGCATCTTCTTCCGGCTCCGGAAGCGGGGGATCGTCGGCATCCTGATCGACCAGGCGGTGCAGGAAAACGAGGGGGGGGTGGTCGACTTCCTCGGCCGCGGCGCCTGGACCACCACCATGCCGGCGGTGGTCGCCGCCCGGACCGGCGCCCCGCTCCTGCCGATCTTCATCCACCGGGAGGGGGGGCGGCACGTGGTCACCATCCACCCCGAGGTCCCTGCTCCGTCCGACGACCCCCTGGACGGCACCCGGCGTCTGAACCGCGCCATCGAGGGGCAGATCGCCAGCCACCCCGACGAGTGGCTCTGGGTCTACCGACGCTGGAAGCGGACCTGACGCCGCGGTTCCTCCCTGGTTCCACCGGATCAGCCCTCTTTTTTTGCGTCTCTCTTCCTGGTGCAGCCGCCGCTACCCCGCGCTCCGCTTCCCCGCCAGCGCCGTCAGGCGCCCCATGTCGTGGATCACCACCCGGCTCCCCTCCACCTCGATGAGCCCTTCCTCCTTCAGCTTGCGGAACGACCGCGACAGGGTCTCGCTCACCGTCCCGAGGCGCGACGCCAGCTCCCCCTTCTTCATATCCAGATCCAGATAGGTTTTCCCCTGGAAGGAGGTCGACTTGCGCTCCGTCAGCTCCACCAGGTAGGCGGCGAGCCGGACCGGCACCTCGGCGAAGGAGAGCTCCTCGATCTGCCGGGCAAAGCGGCGCAGGAGCAGCGACAGGGAGACGATGAGGTTGAGGGAGAAGCGGGGGTTGCGCTCCAGAAGCCCCATGAACGCCTCCCGGGGGAAGAAGATCGCCTCCCCCTTCTCCAGGGCCCGGGCCTCGGCCGGGTATTTCCCGTCGCCGAAGAAGGCCGCCTCGGCGAAGGTCTCGCCGGGGTGGACGAAGTGGAGCACCTTCTCCTTGCCGTCGGGGGAG